>NZ_JPXY01000023.1:0-3012 GCF_000771895.1 Gallibacterium genomosp. 2 | reverse complement strand
GCTCTTGCTCTTGCTCTTGCTCTTGCTCTTGCTTTCCACAGTGTATCTGCTTATTCTCTATCTTCTCTTTCTTCTTGTTCTTTCTTTAACCTTTCCGGCTTCCTTTCAACTTAACACAAGCTGTCTACTTCCTTCTCTCTTCGCTCTCTTCCCTCGCTCCGCGCTCTTGCCTTTCCTCGCTTCCGCTTCTCCTCAGCCTCCGCTCTCCGCAAAAACCCTTCAGCGTTGTATAGTTAAGCCCCTCGGGCAATTAGTACTGGTTAGCTCAACGGCTCACACCGCTTACACACCCAGCCTATCTACGTCTTAGTCTTAAACAACCCTTACTGACTTTTGTCAGGGAGAACTCATCTCGGGGCAAGTTTCGTGCTTAGATGCTTTCAGCACTTATCTCTTCCGCATTTAGCTACCCAGCAATGCCTCTGGCGAAACAACTGGAACACCAGTGATGCGTTCACTCCGGTCCTCTCGTACTAGGAGCAACCCCCCTCAATTCTCCAACGCCCACGGCAGATAGGGACCGAACTGTCTCACGACGTTCTAAACCCAGCTCGCGTACCACTTTAAATGGCGAACAGCCATACCCTTGGGACCTACTTCAGCCCCAGGATGTGATGAGCCGACATCGAGGTGCCAAACACCGCCGTCGATATGAACTCTTGGGCGGTATCAGCCTGTTATCCCCGGAGTACCTTTTATCCGTTGAGCGATGGCCCTTCCATTCAGAACCACCGGATCACTATGACCTACTTTCGTACCTGCTCGACTTGTCCGTCTCGCAGTTAAGCTGGCTTCTACCATTGCACTAACCTGACGATGTCCGACCGTCATTAGCCAACCTTCGTGCTCCTCCGTTACGCTTTGGGAGGAGACCGCCCCAGTCAAACTACCCACCAGACACTGTCCGAACACTCGTCCCGAGCGCTTCGTTAGAACATCAAACGTTAAAGGGTGGTATTTCAACAACGACTCCACGATAACTGGCGTTACCGCTTCGCAGTCTCCCACCTATCCTACACATTAAAATTCAAGGTTCAGTGTCAAGCTATAGTAAAGGTTCACGGGGTCTTTCCGTCTAGCCGCGGGTACACCGCATCTTCACGGCGATTTCAATTTCACTGAGTCTCGGGTGGAGACAGCCTGGCCATCATTATGCCATTCGTGCAGGTCGGAACTTACCCGACAAGGAATTTCGCTACCTTAGGACCGTTATAGTTACGGCCGCCGTTTACTGGGGCTTCGATCAGGTGCTTCTCTTTCGATGACACCATCAATTAACCTTCCAGCACCGGGCAGGCATCACACCCTATACGTCCACTTTCGTGTTTGCAGAGTGCTGTGTTTTTATTAAACAGTTGCAGCCAGCTCGTCGCTTCGACTGGTTCATGCTCCATCCGCGAAGAACTTCACACTACGCCAGCGCACCTTCTCCCGAAGTTACGGTGCTATTTTGCCTAGTTCCTTCACCCGAGTTCTCTCAAGCGCCTTAGTATTCTCTACCTGACCACCTGTGTCGGTTTCCAGTACGGTTTAGATAAACCTTTCGCTTAGTGGCTTTTCCTGGAAGTTGGGTATCAGTTACTTCAGCACCTTGGTGCCTCGTCATCATCTCTCAGTGTTAATGGTGAGCCGGATTTGCCTAACTCACCCACCTACTAACTTAAACGTACTCTTCCATCCGTACGCTAACCTAACCTGCTCCGTCCCCACATCGCAGTTTATCCAAGTATGGGAATATTAACCCATTTCCCATCGACTACGCTTCTCAGCCTCGCCTTAGGGGCCGACTCACCCTGCCCCGATTAACGTTGGACAGGAAACCTTGGTCTTCCGGCGAGCGGGTCTTTCACCCGCTTTATCGTTACTTATGTCAGCATTCGCACTTGTGATACCTCCAGCAGCCCTCTCGAACCACCTTCTTCAGCTTACACAACGCTCCCCTACCCAACAAGATTTCTCTTGATGCCGCAGCTTCGGTGCTATATTTTAGCCCCGTTACATCTTCCGCGCAGACCGACTCGACTAGTGAGCTATTACGCTTTCTTTAAATGGTGGCTGCTTCTAAGCCAACATCCTAGCTGTCTAAGCCTTTCCACTTCGTTTCCCACTTAATATAGACTTTGGGACCTTAGCTGGCGGTCTGGGTTGTTTCCCTCTCCACGACGAACGTTAGCACCCGCCGTGTGTCTCCTATACATTACTCTTCGGTATTCGCAGTTTGCATCGGGTTGGTAATCCGGGATGGACCCCTAGCCGAAACAGTGCTCTACCCCCGAAGGTATTCATATAAGGCTCTACCTAAATAGATTTCGGGGAGAACCAGCTATCTCCCGGTTTGATTGGCCTTTCACCCCCAGCCACAGGTCATCCGCTACTTTTTCAACAGTAGTCGGTTCGGTCCTCCAGTTAGTGTTACCCAACCTTCTTCCTGCCCATGGCTAGATCACCGGGTTTCGGGTCTATATCTTGCAACTTAGCGCCCAGTTAAGACTCGGTTTCCCTTCGGCTCCCCTATGCGGTTAACCTCGCTACAAAATATAAGTCGCTGACCCATTATACAAAAGGTACGCAGTCACCCTTTCAGGCTCCCACTGCTTGTACGTACACGGTTTCAGGTTCTTTTTCACTCCCCTCCCGGGGTTCTTTTCGCCTTTCCCTCACGGTACTGGTTCACTATCGGTCAATCAGGAGTATTTAGCCTTGGAGGATGGTCCCCCCTTCTTCAGACAGGATTCCTCGTGTCCCGCCCTACTTCTCGTCAGCTTAGTACCACATCTCTTTTTTCGGATACGGGGCTATCACCCTCTTTTGCTTGCCTTCCCAGACAATTCTCCTAAAACAGTTGCTATCACTCACTGGCTCCTCCGCTTTCGCTCGCCGCTACTCGCAGAATCTCGGTTGATTTCTTTTCCTCGGGGTACTTAGATGTTTCAGTTCTCCCGGTTCGCTTTGCTTACCTATTTTATTCAGTAAACAATGATAGGCTCTTCACCTATCGGGTTTCCCCATTCG
>NZ_JPXY01000022.1:0-67917 GCF_000771895.1 Gallibacterium genomosp. 2 | reverse complement strand
ATGAAGTTCACTTCACAAGCTCTACGGGCATGTCCTGCCCTGACATTTTATTACGCGTGGACGATAGCTCGCCCACGCCCCAATACATTTAACGCGCCAACCACATCGGCATTTTCTGTGTAGCCACATTCTACACACTCAAAATTAGCCTGTGTTTGGCGATTTTCTTTTGCTACATGACCACAACAAGGGCAAGTTCGACTGGTATTTTGCGCTGGCACTGCCACTAAAAATCCACCTTGCCATTGCGTTTTGTAGCTCAACTGACGGCGAAACTCAAACCACGATTGGTCGAGTATCGAACGGTTTAAACCTGATTTTGCAGCAACATTTTTGCCTGGTGTTTCCGCCGTACCTTTGGCGGATTTCGACATATTTGCCACTTGCAAATCTTCAATGTAAATCATTGCGTGGTTTTTGCTGATTTGGGTTGAGATTTTATGCAAAAAATCTTTGCGGCAATTAGCGATTTTATGATGCAATTTGGCGATTTTTGCCTTTAATTTCTGCCAATTTTGGCTAAATTTGACCTTGTTTTTAAGCCGTTTTTGCAGTTTTGCCAATTTGCCTTTATAGGTTTTAAACGCATTCAACGGTTCAAAAAACTCACCATTTGAAAGTGTGGCAAATCGTGCCACGCCCATATCAATACCAATTTCACCGCCGTTGTGTATTGGAATTTGATATTCAAACTCGGTCTGAATACTGACGAAAAAGCGTCCACATTTCTGGCTGACAGTGACATTTTTGATTTCGCCGATGACCTCACGACTATTGCGATAACGAACCCAGCCGATTTTTGGTAGCCAAATGCGGCTATTTTGTTGCTCCAGCTTGCAACCTTGTGGAAAACGAAAACTTTCTTTTACGCCTTTTTTCTTGAATTTTGGAAAATCTGAACGCTGTTGGAAGAAATTTTTAAACGCATTTTCAAGGTCTTTTAACGACTGTTGCAGCACTTGCGAATGACATTCTTTTAGCCAAACTAATTCTTTTTTCCATTGTGGAAGCAAGTTGGCGATTTTAGTGTAACTGAACTTAAAGCTGTTATCTTGCTCGTATTGTTCATTTTGCCAAGCCAATGCCCGATTGAACACAAAACGAGAGCAACCACAGAACTGTTTAATTCTGCGGATTTGGTTGCCGTTTGGCATTATCTCGAACTTAAAGGCTTTGCGGAGTAACATACAAAAATAGGAGTGTAAAAATGGTGCTATTTTATATTGTTATTGATTTTTCGCCAACATCGACAACAACAAACGCCAGATTCGCTTGTGCCTTATATCTCCGCCCTGAAGGGCAGAGTTTTACGGCACTGTTTGATAAAATAGGCAAATGCCATTTCTCCGGAAAGGATAAATGCGGTGATTCTAGAGAATAAACCCAACACTAATAAAATACCACCGACTAATTCTAAAATGCCGCCAATTCCCAATAATGAGAAAACAGACAAGCCATCAAAAGCGGAAACGTGTGGAAGTGCAAATAATTTTGCACTGCCGTGTAATAAAAAAGTATAACCAGCAACAATACGTAATAAACCTAAACCGTAATGGCTTAATGATTGAGAGTTAGACATAAATTATCCTTTTTTAATTAAGTAGTGAAAACGTGAGTTAGTATATTGATTTCATAATCTGAAAACGATATGGTTTTTAGAAAAGTATTTTTTCTTAATAGGAAATGATAATGGACACTTTACAGAGTATGAAAGTATTTCGACAGATAGTCGAAAAAGGCAGTTTTAGCAAAGCCGCAGAACAGTTGAATATGTCCACGTCAATGGTAAGTAAACATTTATCAAACTTAGAACATTATTTGCAGGCAAAATTATTAAATAGAACAAGCAGGCGTTTAAGTTTAACCGAAGTTGGTACAGATTATTATCAACGTTGTGTGGTGGCATTAGATGATCTTGAAGAGGCAAAACAGATAGCGAGTCAAGGAACGATCCATCCGCAAGGGACATTAAAAATCACTTTACCGGTTTGGTTTGCAACAAGGCGTTTCGCAGAATTTTTAGCTGAATATCAACATCGCTATCCTCAAGTGAATTTGCAGCTTTCGTTGGATAATCATCACACTGATTTGGTTGGTCAAGGTTTTGATTTGGCGTTAAAAGTTACCGCACATCCAGCAGAAAATTTAATTGTAAAACCCTTAGCCAGCTTGCCGTTTTTCTGGGTTGCTAGTCCTAAATATATTCAGCAGTTTGGACAATTAAATGAGCAGTCGTGGACGCAACATAAAGGTTTAATCCCAACTTATACACAAGTCGATCATCATTTTATTGATATTATCTCAAGCAATAATACCTTAATGTTGTATCAGTTGGCATTGGCAGCTCAAGGCATTGCTTATTTGCCTAGTTTCTTGTGCGAGGATGATTTAAAGCAAGGAGATCTGCAAATTGTGCCACATCCGGCAAACAGAAATCATACACTATATGCTGCTTATATGAATCGAGAATTTATGAGTGCGAAAGTACGCAGTTTTATTGATTTTATGGCAGAGAAGTTCCTGAGTTATCCGTTAAAACATTACGATTTTTAGCAAAGGTAGAAAGGAAAAGTGATGGGAAAATCCCATCACTTTTAAACAGTTAAGCTTCTAATGTTTTCGGTTTAATCATTGCATACAACACACCGGTAACAATACTACCAGCTGCAATAGCCACTAAATAAAGTAATACCGGCTGAATAGCACCCGGAATTGCAAGCACAAAAATACCTCCGTGTGGCGCCATTAACTGTACACCAAACAGCATTGATAACGCTCCTGTTAATGCACCGCCAATCATACAACTAGGAATCACACGCATTGGATCACGGGCAGCAAACGGAATTGCTCCTTCGGAAATAAAGCATAAACCAAGAACAAAAGAGGCTTTACCGCCTTCCAATTCATTTGCATTGAATTTTTTGCGAGCAATAAAGGTGGCTATCCCCATACCTAATGCCGGCACCATACCTGCTGCCATTACAGCCGCCATAGGTAAGTAGGAAGCAGATGCTAATAGACCAACACCAAAAGTATAGGCAGCTTTATTTACAGGACCGCCCATATCAAAACACATCATTGCTCCAAGGATAATGCCAAGCACAACTGCACTGCCTGATTGCATTCCTTTCAAGAATTCAGTCATACTGTTCATTACCCAAGCTACCGGTTCACCAACGATATAAATCATAATTAAACCGACAAACAAAGTAGAAAGGAATGGAATAATCAAAATCGGTTTTAGGGCATTCATTGTTTGTGGCAATTTAACGTGATCATTGATCGCTTTAGCGATATAACCTGCCAAGAAACCGGAAATAATACCACCGATAAAGCCAGCACCAAGCGAGCTTGCCAACATACCGCCAACAAGCCCCGGAGTAAGCCCCGGACGGTCAGCAATAGAGTAAGCGATATAACCGGAAAGAATCGGAATCATCAATGCGAATGCGCTACCGCCACCGATTTTCATCAATGCGGCTGCCAATGTTCCTTCTTCTTTGAAAGCTTCGATACCGAATACGAAAGAGAGCGCAATGATAAGACCACCGGCAACCACCATTGGTAACATATGAGAAACACCGGTCATTAAGTGGCTATAAATGCCTTTTTTCTCACCTTTTTCTTTGCTTTCAGTTTTCGCCGTGGCGTTATTATCCTGTTTATGGTGATAAACTTTAGCCTCTTTAAACGCTTTTTCAAATTCCTGTGCGGTTTTCTTTAACGCTAAACCGGTTGAAGTGTGGTACATTTTTTTACCATCAAATTTGCTTAAATCAACGTCAATATCGGTAGCGATAAAGGCAAGATCGGCAGCAGCAACATCTTCAGCTGAGATTAAGTTGCTGGCACCAACCTGACCACGAGTTTCGACTTTTATGTTCCAACCCTGTTTTTGGCAATAGGTAGAAATCGCTTCCGCCGCCATAAAAGTATGAGCTACACCGGTAGGACAAGCAGTAACTGCAACGATATTTAATGGACGATCACTCGCAACGGTTTCGGCTGGAGCGTCTGTTGGTGCTTGATAATCTGTTGCTGATGTGAGGGCTTGTTGTAAGGTTTGCTCCGGTGCATTAAACGCCTGTTCAAAAGCTGTTAAAAATACTTTTTTACCGGCAAGCTCTGGATTATTTGGTAATTTATCGCCTAACACTAATACAAGATCGGCATCTTGTGCCTGTTCAACCAGCTGGTGGTTTTGCTGATTAGCAATTTTACTAACCATTTGTTTTAACAAGTAAAGCGTTGCATTACCACGTTTTTCTTGTGCTAATAAAAAAATCTTCATAGATTATTCCTCAATTTTGGTGATTTTGACTTGGTCAATAAGTTGATGCAATGCTTGATGATCGGCAACACCAACATTACTTTGTGCAACTGCTAATGCGGAAACGGCAGAAGCGAAACGTAGTGTTTGTTCTTTTGAAAGCTGTTGTTCTGTGCCGTAAATTAAACCGGCAACCATTGAATCACCAGCGCCGACCGTACTTACCACATTAGTGCATTTTGGTGGTTGAGCCTGCAAAACACCTTCATCATTAATCCATAATGAACCTGCTGCCCCCATTGAAATAATAACATTAGCAATACCTTGCTTTTTCAACTGCTTAGCGGCATCAATAATTTCTGTTAATGAATTGAGCGGTTTACCAATCCAAGCTTCCAACTCACGATGATTTGGTTTTACTAGCCACGGATTTGCTTTTAAACCGGCAGTGAGAGCCTCATTGCTGCTGTCTAAAACGACTTTAGTATGCTGTCCAAGTTGTTGTAACCAAGCAGTAAATGCTTGTGGAGAAATGCCTTTCGGCAAACTACCACAGACAGCAACCAAATCGTAATCTTTAAAATCCTGTAGCGATTGTTCAACAAAACATTGCCAATCCGTTTCAGAGACTTGATAACCTAAGAAATTTAAATCGGTTACATCCGCTTCAGTTTCAGTAACTTTAACGTTAATTCGAGTTTTTCCGGCAACACGTTGAAAACGATCATCTAACCCAAGTTGTTGAAAAAGTTGAATAAAATCGCCCTGATTCTCTTTCCCAAGAAATCCACTGACACTGACATCCAAATTGAGGTCGTGCAATACTTTAGCAACATTAATTCCTTTACCAGCCGGATAGATCCCTAAGGTTTCAACAGTATTCACTTCACCAAGTTGAATGCGAGATAAACGCCCGACCAAATCGAAAGCTGTATTTAATGTAATAGTCGCAATGCGAGGCATTTTACTCTCCTAAACCGGCATTAATTGCTTCGCCGATACCTTTTAATGCTTGTTCTGCATCCTCACCCTGAGCAATAAAGCATAAACGTTGACCTTTAGTTGTCCCTAAACCGACAACTTTCATTAAACTTTTCGCATTCACAAAACCGGTATCTCGATCAATATTTTTCACTTGGATCGTTGATTTATATTTTTTCACTTCATTGATAAGCACTGCTGATGGACGAGCGTGAAGACCGTGTTCATTTTTGATAGTAAAAGTAGCTTCCAATTGCTCCTCTGAGGCAGACACTGTTGATGTAGCAGATGCCGTTGTGTTAGCAGTAGCAGGAACTTCTTCAACTTTGCCTTGCAATGCTGCAACAACTTGCGTAGCAGAGCCGTTGAGTAACTGTTGTTGGCATTGCGGATCAAGTAGATTTGCCAATAACTTCTCAATACTGTCATCTACATTAGCGATAGTAACTAAACCGGCAATAGTTTTATTATTATTTTGGAAAGCCTGTTTCGGACGAGCAAACGCAATTGCATTTTTTTGGTTACCGTTAACGCTGTCATTAACCCAAAGCCCATTGCCTAAAGGCAGAGCAGCAGAAGCAATAACATCACTAACGAACTGATTATCAACCGCTTTGGCTTGTTGTAAGTTGCCGGCATTAATTGCTGTTAAAGTTAACAAGCTGGTGGTATCAATATTAAGAGAAACTAATGTTTCATCCACAATATTACCATTATTGTCGCCATTAAAGAGGGCAATAAATTCTTGAGTATCAGTGGTTTTTGCAAGTTTTTCAGCAATATCTTCATCACCAAGTAGGTGAGTTAATTGACGTAAAATAGCAAGATGTTCATCAGATTTTGCTGCAATACCGATAACTAGATATGCGATATTATCATCGCTCCATTTTACGCCGTTAGGAAATTGGAATATTTGTACACCGGTTTGTTTTACTAAATGACGAGTATCCAGTGTGCCGTGAGGGATCGCAATACCATTCCCTAAAAATGTTGAAGTTTGTTGTTCTCGAGCAAGCATACCTTGTAAATAACCCTCTTCAACCAGCCCTTTTTCAACAAAGGCTTGGGCAACAGCAGTAATCGCTTGTTGTTTGTCATCGGCTTGCGCCGCAAGATGGATGTCTTTTTCAACGAGATTAAACACGATTGGACTCCTTAGATTATGAGTGACTAAAATAAATTGCACAATTTTAACTCAATTTATTTTATTTAGTAAAAAAATTATGCAGAAAAAACCTATTCTTTGATTTAAAAGGGTATTTTTAAAACCTTGCTAAACCGTTTTAGATATTTAGCAGGTGAGAATAAGGTATAAAAAAATCGGGAAGCTCTCCTGCTTCCCGATTTTATTAAAAAGTTTAGGTATCTCATCTAGATAAATAGGCTTCCCCATAAGAAACCGAATAGAACGGATAAGAAAATGGCAATTACCCCCGGAATAATGAATGGGTGATTAAAGACAAATTTACCGATACGAGTTGAACCAGTATCATCCATTTCTACTGCCGCAATTAATGTTGGATAAGTCGGTAATACGAACAATGCAGATACTGCCGCAAAAGCCGCCACAGCTGAAAGTGGAGAAACCCCTAACAAAATAGCTGTTGGATAAAGTGCTTTTGCAGTCGCTGCTTGTGAATAAAGCAATGTACTTGCAAAGAATAAAATTACCGCAAACATCCAAGGATAATTTTGTAATAAATCAGCAGAAACTTCTTTGATTTCATTAATATGACCACCAACAAAAGTGTTACCTAACCAAGCAACCCCCATTACACAAATTGCTGCAGACATACCTGACTTAAATGTTGCTGCTGAAGTGATTTTGCTAATATCAATTTTACAGAAAATAACAATTAATGCGGCTGCCCCTAACATAAAGCTAATAATCGCTTCGTTACGAGGTAAAACCGGATTCTCAACTAAACCAACGGTTTTACTAATTAATGTCGCATAGAACATCACGATAATAACAGTAGCTAAGAAGATCGCAACAGAGCGTTTTGCATAAGGTTGCACTTCAATCTGAGATTCACCACGTAATTTAATTAAACCTGCCGCTAAACGACGTTGATATTCTTCGTCATCTTTTAAATCTTTGCCTAAGAAGTTACAGATAAAGGCGGTAATCATACAGGCTGCGAACGTAGTAGGAATCCAGATTGCTAATAATTCGATGTAACCAATCCCATAATTTTTTTCGATTTCTCCAGCAAGATAAACAACAGCAGCAGAAATTGGCGATGCTGTAATAGCAATCTGTGAAGCAACAGTAGTAATGGACAATGGACGAGAAGGTCTAATACCTTGTTCTTTCGCTACTTCAGCCACCACTGGAAGAATTGAAAATGCAGTGTGACCTGTACCAGCACAAACAGTCATAAAGTAACCTACTGCCGGTGCAAGAAAAGTGATGTGTTTAGGGTGTTTACGAAGAACGTGCTCCGCCCATTTAACTAAGAAATCCATACCACCTGCGACCTGCATTGCAGCGATTGCCATAATAACAGACATAATGATAGAAATAACATCAAATGGAATTTCACCCGGTGTTAATCCTAATAACGCTAATGCAACAACACCTAAACCGCCAGCAAAACCGATTCCTATTCCACCAAGGCGAGTACCTAAAAATATAAAGAAAAGTACAACTAAAAATTGTAACCAGATCATATAAGTTCCTTATTTAATTTTATGATTTACACACAACAAATAAGCGTTAATTAAGATTAACGCTTTGTGGTTAATAATTTTATCAGTTTTTATATCAATATTGTTGAGCTAGATCTAAATAATGATGTTATTACACCGTTTCACGAGAGTGACAGATTGATTTTTCTTCAGGAATTGTTTTTATCCAAAAGAAAAAACACCAATATTCGATCAAAAGTAATGAAATAATTACGATCTTACCTATGATATTTGGTGAGGCATAAAAAGAGAGTGCCATCATTATAGTTGAAATCAACAGAATGGAACGTTTCGCGCGTTTTGTTAATGCCCGTTGTTCATTAAATGTTTTGAGGTATTTATGATAAATCTGCGTTTGTTTAAACCATTGCTCTAATCGAGGGGAACTTTTTCCAAAGAAAAAAAGCGTACAGAGTAAAAAAGGCGTTGTCGGTAAAACCGGCAAGAAAGCGCCGAGAATGCCTAAAGCTAAACAAGTAAATCCAAGAAAAATATAAATATAGCGTAACATTAGCCTTTTCTTTGTTGAGAATTATTCTTAATAAGATAGCAGTTTTTGTGAAAAAAAGAAATGAAAAAGAAAAGAAAATGATCTACACCGCTGATTAACCACTCTTATCAATTAATCTTTCAGTGTAGATCAAATGTTGTTGTTAATATTCTAATTTTGGCAGTGATTGGTTTTCAATAACATCCTGATCCACAACCACTTTCTTTAATCCCTCTAAAGAAGGAAGATCGTACATTGTATCTAATAAAACACCTTCGACAATGGAACGTAATCCTCTGGCACCGGTTTTACGTGCCAGTGCTTTTTTAGCAATGGCGGTTAATGCTTCCGGAGTGAATTCCAACTCTACATTCTCTAGTTTAAACAATGCCTGATATTGTTTGATTAAGGCATTTTTCGGTACGGTTAAAATACTAATTAACGCCTCTTCATCCAGTTCCGCTAATGACGCTACAACTGGTAAACGACCAACAAATTCAGGAATTAAACCAAATTTGATTAAATCTTCGGTTTCTACCTGTGCAAATAATTTGCTGATATCATTCTCTTTTTCTTTGCTTTGTACATTTGCATTGAAACCTATTCCACGATCTTTATGAGTGCGTTTTTCGATGATTTTATCCAAACCGGAAAATGCACCTCCACAAATAAAGAGAATTTTTGAAGTATCCACTTTCAAAAACTCTTGCTGTGGATGTTTTCTTCCGCCTTGGGGTGGAACAGATGCGATTGTACCTTCAATTAGTTTCAATAATGCTTGTTGTACCCCTTCACCGGAAACATCTCTAGTAATCGATGGATTTTCAGATTTACGAGTAATTTTATCAATTTCATCAATATAAATAATGCCCTGTTCCGCTTTTTCGGTATCGTAATCACAATTTTGTAATAACCGTTGAATAATATTTTCAACATCTTCACCGACATAACCGGCTTCAGTTAACGTTGTCGCATCGGCAATTGCAAAAGGAACATTAATTTGGCGAGCCAATGTTTGTGCCAATAACGTTTTTCCACTTCCAGTCGGACCGATAAGCAAAATATTACTTTTCCCTAATTCAACATCAAGCTCTGTTTCATTGTTACGTAGGCGTTTGTAATGATTATAAACAGCGACAGAAAGGATTTTTTTTGCTTGATCTTGTCCGATTACATAATCATCCAAATGCGCACGGATTTGATGTGGTGTAGGTAGCTTTTCTAGCGTTTTTCCTTGCTCTTGCTCTTTTTGCTGCTTATTAGCTTCTTCCATCAATAAATCGTGGCACGTTTCCACACATTCATTACAAATATAACCGGATACTCCGGCAATCAATTTGCTCACTTCGTGTTTCTCTTTACCACAAAGTGAGCAGTAAAATTTCTCATTATTCTCTGGTTTATCTGACATAAATTTCTCACTTATAGTTGACGATGAGTTAATACTTCATCAATTAAACCATATTCTTTAGCTGCTTGAGCAGACATAAAATTATCGCGATCAGTATCACGCTCTACAACTTCCAGTGGTTGACCGGTATGGAAAGCAAGACGTTGATTTAAAGTATCTTTGATTTTAAGAATTTCTTGTGCGTGAATTTGAATATCTGATGCCTGACCACGATATCCACCTAAAGGTTGATGAATCATAATACGAGCGTGCGGAAGAGCAAAACGTTTTCCTGCTGCACCACCCGCTAATAAAAATGCTCCCATAGAACAGGCTTGTCCCATACAAAGCGTACGAACATCAGGTTTAATAAATTGCATTGTGTCATAAATTGCCATTCCGGCAGTAACTACACCACCAGGTGAGTTGATATAAAGATTAATATCTTCATCAGGATTTTCCGCTTCAAGGAATAATAATTGAGCAACAATTAAGTTAGCCATATTATCCTCTACTTGACCGTTCAGAAAAATTACACGTTCTTTAAGCAAGCGAGAATAAATATCGAAAGCACGTTCACCACGAGCAGTTTGTTCGACAACCATTGGAACTAATGCCATATTTTCTCCTATTTTGTAGCTAATCTTTTTAATCGTAAAAAGAATAGAAAAAGTGCGGTATAAAGATTAACCGCACTTGATGAATGTAGAATAATTTTGTGTTATAGCGCTATTTTCAAATAGTGCTATAGCCTATTCATTATGCACGAGGAGTGTTCATAATGTCGTCAAAAGATTTTTCAACTTCTGACACTTGCGCTTTAGCAAGAATTGCATCAACAGCTTGATCTTCTAATACAACGTTACGGATGTTGTTGGAAAGTTCTTTATTGCTACTGTAATAATTAATCACTTCTTCAGGTTGCTCATAAGCAGAAGCAATACTTGCGATCATTGATTTAACACGATCTTCATCTACTTTTAAGTCATTACCTGAGATAACTTTGCTAAGTAATAAACCGACTTTAACACGACGTTTAGCCTGTTCTTCAAAAATTTCACGTGGTAATTCAAGCGCTTGTTTAGCATTACCACCAAAACGTTGTGCTGCTTGTTGACGTAATACGTTGATTTCTTCATCAACCGCTGCATTCGGAACATCGATATTATTTTGCTCAAGCAAACCATCAAGAACTTGCTGTTTGATGTTTGCAGTTACTGCATTATCAAGTTCACGTTGCATATTTTTTTCAATTTCTGCACGAAGATCAGCTACAGTTTTGGTATTTGGTCCGAATTTAGCCACAAACTCATCTGTTAATTCAGGAAGTACCATTTTTTCTACTTTTTTCAAGGTAATAGCAAATTTAGCAGGTTTACCTTTTAAATTTTCAGCGTGATATTCGGCTGGGAAAGTTACATCAATGTCAAATTGTTCACCGGCTTTATGACCTACAATACCATCTTCAAAACCTGGGATCATACGCCCTTGTCCCATAAAGAGAATGAAGTCATTCGCTTTTCCGCCTTCAAATTCTTCACCATCAATAGAACCAACGAAATCTAAAGTTACACGACTGTCAGCCGCTGCTGCTTCAGTGGTTTCTTCCCAAGTTGCTTGTTGTTTACGTAATGTATCAACCATTTTATCAATATCTGCTTCATTGATTTTTACAACTGGCTTTTCAACTTTGATATTTTCTAAACCTTTGATTTCTATTTCAGGATAAACTTCAAAAGTTGCAGAGAAAGTTAAATCTTCACCAACCTTGTATTTTTCCGGTGTGAAAGTTGGACGGCTTGCCAAATTGATTTTTTCCTGCATTACTGCATCAAAAAAGTGACGCTGCATTACATCACCTAAAACATCCTGACGGGCAGAAGCTCCAAAGCGTTTTTCAATGATGCTTGGCGGCACTTTACCTTTACGGAAACCATCAATACGAGCAGTTTTAGCTACTCTTTTTAATTCTTCACGAACAGCTTGTTCGATCTCGTCTGCCGGTACAGTAATGCTAATACGGCGTTCTAATCCTTGAGTTGTTTCTACTGAAATTTGCATTTATGCTACCTCAAAAAAATAATTGTACTCGGCACTTTCTATTGCTACCGAACACGCAAAAAATACCTATTATTTAAAAGTAATACAAGCGTATTAAAAAGAACGCCCGATTATAGCCTATTCATTGGTAATATGTCGAGAAAGCGAACGATAAAAACGGATAGTTGTTTATTGTTCACTCAATTTAATTGCTTTTACTTCTTCCCTTGTGCTAAATAATTTAATTTTAAGCTCACATCAGATAACAAGAACATCTTATAGATCATTGACAAACCTTCAATGACTTATTTTTCTATCTACATTAGGGTAGATGACAGAGAACAATAGAAGATATTTGTAATATTGGAGTATTTTTAATTTGAGATTTTTATTAAATCAAAGACCCAGTTTTGAACTAGGTTTTTATCATTATTTTTAATCTTTATTAAAACTAAATTTAGTTTTTATTAAAGAAGATACTCCGCTGCTCTCACAACAATTTTCACCGCATTTTCTTCTGTCGCTTTCATTGTTGCCTCATTAGGAATTTCCTGTTGTGTGCGGTTAACAATTGCACCTGCAACCATACCAGCTCGTAACCCTAACGCTGAACACATTGTAAACAGCGTTGCCGATTCCATTTCAAAATTCATTACATTAAGTTCCTGCCACTGTTTCAAAGAGCCAGCAAACTTACGCCAAACTTTACCACTGTAAGTGTCATAACGCTCTTGCCCAGGATAGAAAGTATCCGATGAAGCCGTAATGCCGACATAAGTTTTGTTCGGATTTAACTCTTGTGCTGCACGATAAAGTGCTGTGGTACATTCAAAATTCGCCACTGCTGGATACTCTAACGGCGCAAAGTGTTGGCTTGCGCCATCCAAACGTACCGCACCGGTTGTGATCAGAACATCACCGACATTAATATGCGGTTGAATCGCTCCCGTTGTGCCGATACGTAAAAAGGTACGCACACCAAGCTGTGCCAACTCTTCAACAGCAATGGATACCGATGGGCCGCCAATACCGGTAGAACAAACAACCACGGCTTTACCGTGCAAATAGCCTAGCCACGAAGTAAATTCACGTGTAGATACTAAAAATTTAGGATTATCCAACAGCTTGGCAATAACCGGTACTTTTTCTGGTGCTCCCGGCACAATTGCAAGAGTAGCCCCATCTAAATCAGTTTTCTTTAAACCCAAATGGAACACATCAGACATACAGCCTCCTTATCTTATTTTTGTACGTTATGGTTTTATATCTCGGAGAATAGGATTTTGCATTGAGATCAAAGTTTCAGTTGATTGGATCTCATCAATTAGTTGAATTTTCGTTGCCAACACGTGATGCAATTCTTCGATAGTATGTGTCATCACCTTGATAAATATTGAATAATTTCCGGTTGTGTAATAAGCCTCTACCACTTCATCAAAATCTTTCAGCTTTGCGATCACTTTTTCATAATCTTTTGCACTTTTCAGGATAATGCCGATAAAACAACAAACATCATAGCCTAAACGTCTTTCATTAATTTTGACTTTTGTACCTTCAATAATGCCGGACTGTCGCATTTTTTCGACTCTAACGTGAATAGTTCCCGGACTGACACCGAAATTTTTCGCCATTTCCGCATACGGAGTACGAGCGTCTTGCGTTAACACACGTAAAATCTGTTGATCTAAATGATCAATATTGGTAACTGGTTGCATATTCAGCCTTATAAGTAATGAAATAATTAGATAATATATAATTTATCGATATGAAAAATAAATTTCTTCTAATGGTAAGAGAGTTACTAATTTGTTTCAAGGCAAAATCCATTTTTTTATCATTCTTCCAATAAAAATGTGAAGCAGATCAAAATTTCAAGCTAAATCAAAGAGATTTAACTGTCTAACTCGTTGTGGTAAATCCCCACTTAATCCGGTTGCTTGCTGAATAAATTGTTGCTTAATCGGCGAGAGTTGATTGGTTAATGATAACCCTACCCCTCGTATTAATTTTTTTAACGGTTGCTCACCGGCAAAAAGATCTTTAAAACCCTGCATTGCTGTCAATATTTTTAATGCCTCCGCCTTACGCCAACGTTCATAATGACGTAAATGACGATAACTGCCGATATCTTTATCCTGTGCTAAATGTTTATCCACCTCTTCCGCCAATGCCAACGCATCCATAAACCCTAAATTCACGCCTAAACCGGCAAGTGGATGAATAGTGTGTGCCGCATCGCCAACCAAAGCAATGCGCTGTGAGGCAAATTGTCGAGCAAATCGTGCTGTAAGTGGATAAACACTACGTTGCGTTACCAGCTTGCATAACCCCAATCTATTATCAAACGCTGTAGTTAAATAGCGATTAAACTGTTGCGGTTCACAACTCTTCATAGCCTCTGCCTGCACCGGATCCTGCGACCAGACTATCGAGCTTAAATTTGACTGATGTAACGGCAAAAAAGCTAAAATTGCGTTCGGGGAAAAAATTTGTCGACAAATTTGTTGGTGAGGTTCTTCTGTTTCCACATTACATACTAAAGCTGAATGTTGATAATCACGGAAAACCAGTGGAATATTTGCCTGTTGGCGTAACCACGAATTCGCACCGTCCGCGCCAACCACCAATTTTGCGACTAAAATTTCACCGTTTTCCAAGCCTAAAATCGCATTGTCCTGATTGACACCCAACGACACCGGTCTGCTCACAATCACTTCAGCATTTTCTTGAGCGACAACCGCTTGATATAACGCTTGTCTAATCAATTGGTTCTCCACAATATGCCCTAGATGCTCAACTCCAAGTTGATCAGTATTAAGATCTATTCGTCCAAAGCTATCCTTTTCCCATACCTGCATTTCTGCATAGGCAGTTACTCGCCACGATTTTAACTGTCGCCAAACATCAAATTGTCGCAACATTGCTTCAGAAGAAAGATTTAATGCGCTTACTCTATAACCAACATCAGAGAAGTCAAATACCGCATTATTTGCCTCAATCACAGCTATCGAACAGGCACTCTGTTTTAGAGCCTGTGCAAATGCCAAACCAACCATTCCGCCACCAATGACGACAATATCGAACGTTTTCATTAAACTCTTCCCAAAGTAGGTTGTACAAAACGATTTCGTAATAAAGCGCAGCTACTTAATCCAATTAAACCCAAATTGCGCAAAATTTGTAACGGTAACAATGAATTACTAAAAATTTGCACTAAATTATCTGTTAAGCCAATAATATGCTGTTGATCGGCAAGGCGCTGCTGCTGATACTGTTGCAACATTGCTGCCGAACCGATCTCATCTGCTTCCGCCACGATTTTCGCTAATGCAAAAACATCACGAATTCCTAAATTAAAGCCTTGCCCTGCCACAGGGTGCAGTGTTTGTGCTGCATTTCCGACTAACGCAATACGATCTCCGACAAAAGATGTCGCCCGTTTTAACATTAATGGATAGGCATAACGGCGACTAACAGCCTGAAACGCACCTAAACGCCAACCGAACTGCTGTTGTAAATGCGATATGAATTGTTCATCATTCATATTAAGTAGCTGTTCCGGCGCTTTCGTACAAAACACTAATGACATCATTTTGTCCGCTAACGGCAATAATGCAATTGGCCCTTGTGTCGTAAAGCGTTCAAAAGCTCGCCCGTTATGTGAGCTGGAAATTCTCACATTAGCAATGATCGCTGTTTGTTGGTAATTATGCACCGTTTCGGTGGCAATCTTTGCCAATTCAGCAATTTTTGAATCACTGCCATCCGCTGCGACCAGTAATTTTGCACTTAGCTGTTGTCCACTTTGTAATAATACGGAAATCTGTTGTTTTGATGTTTGTAACTCAACAATGCTATCCGGACAAATAAAATCAATATTCTGTTGAGCCTTTAACGCTTGGCTAAACATTAACCCCATTTCGCTTAATGGAACAACCGCACCGACTTGCGACAAATGCAACTCTTGAGCATTAATTTCGACAATGCCTGAATGGTGCTGCTCAGAAATATGCACTTGTTTAATCGGTTCCGCAAATGAACATATTTTATCCCACAATGAATAGTGGTCGGAAAAAGGAATTTTGGCTAACTTACGACAAGTCCCATCAGATAAAGCAACACAACGAGTATCAAACCCAACTCCTTGTTGCTCCTGCTGCAACCGTTTTTCAACCACAGCAATTTTTAATCGCTGCAATGAAAAGTGGGATAACGCCAACGCAAGCGTCAAACCATTCATTGCACCACCACCAATGATCACGTCGTAGTGTTGTTGCATAATCAATCCTTGTTAGTAGCTGCCATTAAGGCTTCGATTTCATCTATCTCTTTTGGTACAGCAGCAGTTAACACTTTATTACCATACTCTGTAATCAGAAGATCATCTTCAATACGAACGCCAATTCCTCGATAAGCTTGCGGAATATCTTCCTCATTAGGAATGTATAACCCCGGCTCAACTGTTATTACCATTCCTGGTTCTAGCTTACGACTACGATTTTCACCATATTCACCAACATCGTGAACGTCCAATCCAAGCCAATGACCTAAACCGTGCATATAAAAGCGCAAATAGGCTTTTTCGGCAATTAACTGCTCTACATCACCGGATAAAATACCTAATTTAACCAAGCCAGCAACCTTAATTTTCAACACTTCATCATTCGCTTGTTTGATGGAATTACCATTAACTAACAACGCTATCGCTCGCTTTTCTGCTTCAAGCACAATTTGATAAATATCTCGCTGTGCTTGACTGAATTTGCCATTTACTGGAAAAGTTCTACTAATATCACCTGCATACATAGCAAATTCACAACCGGCATCAATTAACACTAAATCACCGTCCTGCATTAAGCGATCATTTTCTGTATAGTGCAAAATACAGGCATTATCACCACTCGCAACAATTGAACCAAAAGATTCATATCTCGCACCGAAACGGTTAAACTCGTGCAACAATTCACTTGCCAATTCATATTCAAACCGCTGTGGACGAGCCTGCTTCATTGCACGCATATGTGCCAATGCCGAAATTTGCCCTGCTTGCTGCATTAAACGAATTTCGTTTTCTGACTTAAATAAACGCATTTCATCTAAAATTGGACGCCAGCAAATTTGTGTCAATGGTGCGCGCAATCCCTGACGCTGTTTAGCACGCATTAAAGACAATGTCTGACGCACAACTTCATCACCCCAAGTCTGAACTTCTTGCGCATAATAGAGTGTTTGCGTGCCGTTTAATAACAGCGGTAATTGTTGTTGCAAATCTTCAATCGAAAAAGCGACATCCAAATTTAGTTCTGTTGTTGCCTTCTCTACGCCCAAACGGCGACCATTCCAAGTTTCCATTAAGGGATCGGACGGACGCAAAAACAGAATAGTGTGCTGTTCTTTATTACTCTTTTTCAGTAATAGCACTGAATCCGGTTCGTTAAATCCGGTTAAATACCAAAAATAACTATCTTGGCGAAATGGATAGGTAGTATCCGCATTGCGCTTACACTCCAAACTTGAAAACAGAATAAGAGCGCTGTTATCCGACATTTGTTCCAATACACGCTGACGCCGTTGCTGAAACTCTTCTTTCGGCATTTCTGCCATATAACTTAAATCCATCAAATTCTTCCTTAATGCACAGTTTGGTGCATTGTTACCTGAGCCTGACCAAAATGGGAATAGAACAGCATTGCAATCGTTCTTAAATACTCAACAATCTCTTCAAAAGCTTGTTCCAGCCCCTCTTCATCATCACCGTCTTCATAGCCAAGTTGGCAAATTTCACGTAAATCAGATATTGCTTCAATAATATCTTCTTGTTTTTCTTGCTGTAAATTTGGTTGAGCTAATCCTAAGCCGAGTAAAAAATGATTACTCCATTCACTTAATGCATTGATATTTTGGAAAACATCGCCTGACTCGCCTAAATCAAGATCAAACTCAAATTCTGTAATATCAGCTAAATTTTTCTGTAGTGCTTGATAAAGTTCCGTGATCTTTGTTAATAATTGAATAGGGTAAGCGTGATCATCATTAGTAAATTTATAAAGCAAGGTTTTCCAACTTTCATCTCTAATACCGCCACAGATAAATCCGCTTAAAAGCCCGTGTAATTCAACACCGTTTAAGGCTATGCCTGCCTGTTTTAATTCATTGTTCAGTTGTTGAGCTGTTATTGCAACCATTCTATATTCCATCTGATCGTAAATGTTGTCATTCTATCACCAACCTTATATATCCACCAATAATCTATGACGAAACTTATTTGCTATGGCATAATACCGCCATTTCTATAATTTTATTATTTATCTAAGAGGTCTTTTATGTCTAAAAATATTGATTTGTATATTTTTGGTCAAAATCTGCGTTTAAGCTGCCCGGAAGATCAACAACAGGCATTAAGAGAAGCAGCTGAGGTTTTAGAAAAAAAGGTTTCTGAATTAAAAAATCGCACCGGAATTATTCAATTGGATAAAGCGCTCACTATTGTTGGTTTAAATTTATGCTATGAATTATTAACTCAGCAACAGCAAAATTCTGAACGAGAATATTTAATCAACAATAAAATTGAACAAATAGAACATTCTTTAAGCACTATTTTATCTAATATGCCTACCAGAAAATAAAATCTGATTTAAAACAAGAAATTCTAATCTCTGACTAGGCAAATTAAAAAATTTAAGGTACTATTATTCTCAACCTGGGGTGTTCGACAATGGGTTACGTCCCTGAGCCGATACTGATATTTTTTAGAGTTGGTTACCTACAGTCGGTGAGCATGCTTGTTATCAAGAAGCCTAATGATTGTAAGACTGACTCCCTTGAACCGTAGGGTTCAAGGACCGATCACCCACACCGGCACCTTGGGTTTCTAATTAAATTGAAACAAACAATGACTCTTCAATCCTCTATTGATATATCTGCAAATAAATCATATCAACGACAACAGTTGAGAAGATTTATTCGTCAAAGACGTTCCTCATTAACTTTACAACAACAGACAATGGCTGAACAGAAAGTTGCAAAAGTTGCTATGGATTTTCTAGCGCCTTTAAACGTAAAAAATATTGCAGTTTATTTATCTTTTGATGGGGAAATCTCAACGAGTTATTTAATTAAAACATTATGGCAGCAGGGTTACTGTCTCTATTTACCGGTATTACACCCTTTTAGCAAAGGGAATCTATTATTTCTTTCTTACACGCCAACAACAAAACTTGTTAAAAATAAATTTAATATTCTTGAACCGGAATTAGATGTCAGACAAGTTTTACCCCCTGATCGATTGGATATTATTTTTACCCCTTTAGTCGCTTTTGATCTGAAAAAAAATCGTCTTGGAATGGGAGGCGGTTTTTATGATAGAACTCTTGAAAATTGGCAAAATAAACCTTTTCTACCGATAGGATTAGCTCACCATTGCCAACAAGTTGAACATATTCCGACCGAAGATTGGGATATGCCTTTATTTGAAATTTTAGCCGTTTAATTCATTTCTTAATTTTCTATCCAAATAAAAAAGCCATACAAGCGACAAACTTGTATGGCTCTATGATTTTTCTGATTATCTATTCAGCTTTTGCTTGTGTCGGCTCCACAGTAGCGTGATCAATAGCAGTATGATAGCCTGCTGCGCCACGACCTCTAAAGCTATAACGTGAACCTTTCCATTCAACAATATTTAATAGCATCATTGGCAACTCATCAGCCTGCGCTAATGTCATCTCTGCCTTAATATGATGTACCGCTGAAAATGTACCTAAACGACCATCAAATCGATAATCAGACAAATAAGGCTTTATCTTATCTTCTTTTTTCTCCTCTGAAACAGCAGATGATTGCTCCATTGCCCCATATCGAACTGCTGCCTGTTCGGCTTGCATCGCTTGATTAATGCTGCTGTTTGGTTTTGATTTTGCTTCCTTACCGTTCGCTTCCATTGTCAACACAGCTTCCAACGGACGAGGGTTGCTTTCTCTACTCTCCACTGCTGAAATTACTGGTACTAAAGTGTCATTTTTATGTTGTTTTTGCTGTTCAAGCATTTCATCAACAGAAACAAAGTTATTATTTTTCTCTTTTTCTATGCGGTTCACAAATGGTAAATGAATTTTTCCACTTGCTAATTCCGGTGAGGCTACCGCCATAAACAATGGCATTGGGGAAACAGTTTCTTGATAATGACGACGTCTGCGACTGTTCATTCGTAAATGACGCGGTAAACGACGGGTACGATTATTTTCACGATGACAGATTTCATTCTCTTCCGCATCCTCTGTATGGGCATTTTCCGCTACCGTTTCACTCTTCTCTTCTAAAAGCTGAGATTGTATTTTTTGCTTATCGTCTTGTATCTGCTCATTTTTTTCTTGTATAACTGTTGTTACGCCACTATTTTCCTTAACAACCTCAGTGACATTGTTTATTTCTATTTTTTCAATAGAAACTTGAGAAACATCCTCCGATTCAACCGTTTTTTCAACACTATTTCCTTCTCTATTAGCATTAAGCTGCGGATTATTTTCAGATAAACGAACTTTCTTACGTAAATCACGGCGTTGACGACGCGAAGCTACCTGCTGTTCTTTACTGCTTTCCTTTGCTTCATCCACTTTCTTCGTGACAGAAACAGATTCATTCAGATCTTCCGCCACCTTGCGGTTAGCCCGTTTTGTGCGCTTAAGATCTTCTTTATTTGCAACATTAGCAGAATCTTTTGCTCGACGCTCTTCATTACGTCTGTCTTTCTGACGATTATTTTCTTTATCACTACGACGATGGCGTTTATTACCAGTACGGCTTCGATTCTGTTTCTCTTTTTCCTCTTGCGTATTATCAGCAAAAAACGCTTTTAATTTTTTCCATATGCGTGCTAATAAAGAATCTTTAATTTCTTCTTTTTTCACTAATGGTGCCGGCTCAGAAATAGTAATCTCCACCGCAGCCACTTCAGCTGCCGGATTAGCTGTCGTACTATTGGAAAGATCAATTGTACGATTGAGCAATGATTCTTCACTATCTGCATCTTCTTGAATATCGTGAAGTTTCGCCAAGTTATAACTTAAAGTGTGATTATCTTCCCCATCACGCAAGCGGAACACCGAGAAATGAGGAGTTTCCATTTGTTCGTGAGGCACTACAACAATTTGAACATTGTGGCGTTTTTCGATATCAGTAATTGCTTTACGTTTTTCGTTTAACAAATAAGTTGCAATTTTTACAGGTACAATTGTATGCACTTGTTTAGTATGTTCTTTTAACGCTTCTTCTTCCAACAAACGTAAAATAGAGAGTGACAACGATTCATTATCACGCACCTTACCTGTACCCTGACAACGAGGACAAATATGATGTGTCGATTCATTAAGCGAAGGACTTAAACGCTGACGAGACATTTCCAATAATCCAAAACGAGAAATACGGCTAATTTGGATTCTGGCACGATCTTGGCGCACTGCCTCACGCATTCTATTTTCCACTTCACGTTGATGACGAGCCGGTGTCATATCAATGAAATCAATAACAATTAAGCCACCTAAATCACGCAAACGCAACTGACGTGCGATCTCATCGGCTGCTTCCAAGTTTGTATTCAATGCTGTTTCTTCAATATCTCCGCCTCGAGTAGAACGGGCAGAATTAATATCAATTGCTGTCAATGCCTCTGTTACATCAATAACAATGGAACCGCCTGAAGGCAATTGTACTTCTCGTTGGAATGCTGATTCAATTTGAGACTCAATCTGGAAATGACTAAATAAAGGCACTTCTCCCTGATAAAGTTTAACGCGATTGATAAAATCAGGACGAACTAATTTAATATGTTCTTTGACTTTATCGAAAACCTTACGGCTATCAATTAAAATTTCACCAATATCACGACGCAAATAATCTCGAATCGCACGCACAATCACATCGCTTTCCTGATGGATCAAGAACGGTGCAGGACGAGATTCCGAAGCCTGTTTAATGGCTTCCCAATGATGAAGCAGCACGTGCAAATCCCATTGCAACTCTTCTGGAGAACGCCCCACTCCAGCAGTACGGACGATAAGCCCGACACCTTCCGGTACTTCTAAAGAACTCAGTGATTCTTTAAGTTCTAAACGCTCATCACCTTCAATACGACGAGAAATACCACCGGCTCGTGGATTATTCGGCATAATCACCAAATAACTACCCGCCAAAGATACAAAAGTCGTTAAAGCTGCGCCTTTATTTCCTCGCTCTTCTTTACTGACTTGAACAATAACTTCCTGCCCTTCCTGCAAAATATCACGAATATTCGGTCTTCCTTGATAAACATAACCTTCCGGAAAATATTCTCGAGCAATTTCTTTGAGAGGAAGGAAACCGTGCCTTTCTGCACCATAATCAACAAATGCAGCTTCTAAACTAGGTTCAACACGAGTAATTCTCCCCTTATAGATATTAGCTTTCTTTTGTTCGTGTCCAGGTGATTCAATATCTAGGTCAAACAGTCGCTGACCATCAACTAAAGCGACACGCAACTCTTCTTTTTGCGTGGCGTTAATTAACATTCTTTTCATCGTTATTTCTCTATTCTTGTTATAGCTTTATCAATACGATGTTATACCAACACTTTATTCTGTCGTTGCAGGTTATGCCAATCTCTCGACTCTCATTATTTGCATAGAATACCAACCGGCAATCATTGGTCTATATCACTTACCGACTGACTTCTGTTGAATTTATTGAATCATGTTCTGTATAACATCAACAATATTGGCGTCTTACGCCTACCGCAGCACCAAAAAATCTGTTTTATTCGACAACTCTTTGCAAATACAACTACAAAAATTCAGTAGCATCTGATTTACAAAAATGCTCTCTATTATTCCATTTTCTCTGACTTTTGGAAAGCTAAAGATAGTGCAATTAACCACAGCTCAACAGAATATTTTCGCAACTTAAAACGCTTAATGATATGATACGCACAAATTTTAAGGTTAGAGTACTTATGAATAAATCCAAAGACAAAGTGGTTAATACCTCTGTACAACTTATTACCATTGAAGCGGGGGAAGAGCTGCAACGCATTGATAATTATCTGCTTACCAAATTAAAAGGCGTACCAAAAAGCTTAATTTATCGTATTATTCGCAAAGGTGAAGTGCGCGTCAATAAAGGCAGAATTAAACCTGAATATAAATTACAGGTCGGCGATGTTGTCCGTATTCCACCGGTACGCATCAGTGAAAAAAGTAATACTGCACCAATTTCAACAAAATTAAATAAAGTAAATACGCTGGAACAACAAATTTTATTTGAAGATGATCAACTATTAATTATCAATAAACCTTCGGGTATTGCTGTACACGGTGGTAGCGGTCTAAGTTTCGGTGTTATTGAAGCACTTCGTGCTTTGCGTCCTCAAGCCAAATTTTTAGAGTTAGTACACCGTTTAGATCGAGATACTTCTGGTATTTTATTAGTCGCTAAGAAACGCTCCGCTTTGCGCAATTTGCACGAACAACTTCGTGAAAAAACAATACAAAAAGATTATTTAGCATTAGTACGTGGCGAATGGCAATCGCATTGTAAAGTTGTCAAAGCACCTTTATTAAAAAATGAATTATCCAGTGGTGAGCGGATAGTAAAAGTAAGTGATCAAGGAAAACCTTCGGAAACAAGATTTAAGGTTGAAGAACGTTTTAAAATCGCAACCTTAGTAAAAGCCTCACCTGTTACCGGCAGAACTCATCAAATTCGTGTTCATACGCAATATGCTGGGCATCCAATTGCGTTCGACACTAAGTATGGCAGTAAAGAGTTTGATCAACAGTTGGCATCGCTCGGATTGCAACGTCTTTTTCTACACGCCGCAAGTATCCGTTTTACCCACCCAAAAAGTGGTGAACAAATGGTTATTGCTGCACCGTTAGATCAACAGTGCAAACAATTGTTAGCAAAGCTGCGCAGTTAATATTCCGCTTGGGGAATTATTCTAAAGGCAATAATTCCCCATTCAATAATTGAAATCTACTCCCCTCCTGCCAATAAGGTTGCTGTAATTGTTCTACAGTAATAGCTGTAATAATCACCTGAGAATGGCTCTCTTTTAAGCGTTGTGCCAATAAAGCCCGTTTATTCGGATCAAGTTCCGAAGCAAAATCATCAATTAAAAAAATACAGTGTCGTTGCTGCTTCCGCATTAAATGCTCTCCCTGTGCTAATCGCAACGCACACATTAACAATTTTAATTGTCCTCTTGAAAGGATATCTTCTGCCGGCATTCCATTCGCCTTAAATTTAAAATCAGCACGTTGTGGACCGGACATCGTATAACCGAGGCTTCTATCGCGTTGGAAATTTTCAATTAAAATATCAGCATAATCACTCTCTTTATTCCAGCCTTGATAAAAATGAACATCTATTTCCACTTCTGGCAAAAATAATCGACAAGTCTGTGTGATTTCCTTCTTCAGTTCGTCTGCATAATGTTGTCGCCAGTCACTAATTTGTTGTGCTAGTTGACATAATGACTGATCCCAAATTTTTAACAATGCATAATCCTCCGTTTGTTGCAATGCTGCATTACGTTGCTTTAACAAACGATTCATCGCTGACCATTGATAATGAAATTGAGGTTCAAGATGAAATAAGCCCCAATCAAGAAAAGCACGTCGATAACTCGGCCCACCATTAATCAACGTTAACCCTTCCGGTGTAATAAGCTGCATTGGTAATAAATGGGCAAGTTCGGAAATCTTATGACCATCTTTACCATTAATCCGAATAATATTTTCACCTTGCCGTGTTTTCTGTAAACCCAATGTCCACGCTTGTTGCTGTTGTTCTACTTTAGCAAATAGAGTAAATTCAGGTTGATCGTATTGAATAATACGATTCACTACCGAGCTTTTAAACGAACGCCCATGTCCAAGAAAATAGATAGCTTCCAACAGGCTGGTTTTACCGCTGCCGTTATGCCCAATCAAAAAATTAAAGCCTGAATTTAAGGCTAAATTCACGGCTTTAATATTTCTAAAATGTTGAATATTGAGTTGAGATAAAGCCATAACTATAAACGCATCGGCATAATCACATATTCGGCATTACTCTGTTCACAATCTTCAATTAAGCAACTTGAAGTTGCATCGGTTAAACGCATTCTTACTGACTGGCATTTCAACGCATTCAACACATCCAAAATATAGCTAACATTAAAACCGACTTCCATTGGTTCGCCTTGATAATTCACATCAATAACTTCTTCAGCTTCTTCCTGATCTGGATTCTGCGCTAAAATTTTTAGCTGATTAGCTTCAATAATCAAACGCACTCCACGAAAACGTTCATTAGATAAAATAGCTGCACGAACACACGCCTGTTTTAATGAATTCCAATCCACTTCCAAAATTCGATCCGCATTTTTCGGCAAGACACGGCGATAATCAGGAAAACGTCCGTCAATCAATTTTGAGGTAAAAATCACATTATTGAGGTGTACTTGGATATTACTTTGCCCCATTCGGATATAAGCATTCTCACTATTACTATCAAGCAAACGCATCAATTCAATTACACCTTTACGCGGTACAATAATCGCATAATCAGGAACACCCTGTTGCAATTGGATACCACAAACTGCTAATCGATGTCCATCAGTTGCCACTGTTCTTAATACATTATTTTCAGTTTCAAACTTCATTCCATTTAAAAAATAACGAGCATCCTGATTTGCCATTGAGAATTGAGTGGCTTCCATCACACGGCGTAATACAGATTGCTCAATATTTAATTCAACATCAAAATCTAATTGTGTTAAATTTGGATAACTCTCCGCTGGCAATGTTGCCAAGTTAAATTTACTGCGTTCAGCCGTAACCAAAACACGATCATTTTCGTAATTCACAGTAATTTGAGCATCCTCATTTAAGGAACGACAAATATCCAAAAATTTACGTGCAGGAATGGTAAATGTTCCGTTTTCACTGGATGACACTAATTGCACAAAAGTGGAAAGCTCAACCTCAAGATCAGAACCAGTTAAGGTTAAACGATCACCGTCTATCTGAACTAAAATATTATTTAACACAGGTAAAGATGGACGATTATTCAACACTCCACACACCTGCTGTAAAGGTTTTAATAAATTTTCTCTTGCGACAATAAATTGCATAATGCCCACCTTTAAGTTGATAACGTTCTAATAAGATTTGAATAATCTTCACTGATATTATTGTCTGAATCACGCAATTCAGCAATTTTCCGACAAGCGTGTAATACAGTAGTATGATCACGATCACCAAAAGCACGACCGATTTCAGGCAAACTATGATTTGTTAACTCTTTTGACAATGCCATTGCCATTTGGCGAGGACGAACTACTGATCGTGCTTTACTTTTCGATTTTAAATCAGCCACTTTAATGCGATAACGTTCTGCCACAACACGTTGAATATTATCTAATGTTACAGAACGATCGTGTACTGCCAGCATATCTTTCAACGTTTCACGTACAAAATCAATAGTAATGGGCTGACCAGTAAAATTTGCATTGGCACTGACACGATTTAAAGCACCTTCCAATTCACGCACATTAGTACGTAATTTCTGACCAATAAAAAAAGCGACCTCTTCAGGTAAAACAATATTGCTCTCTTCCGCTTTTTTCAACAAAATTGCCACCCTTGTTTCTAATTCAGGTGGTTCGATTGCAACACTTAATCCCCAATTAAAGCGAGATTTTAAACGTTCCTCTATTTTATCAATCTCTTTAGGATAACGATCAGATGTCAAAATGATCTGTCGTCCCCCTTCAAATAGACTGTTGAAAGTATGGAAAAACTCCTCCTGTGATCCTTCTTTACCAGCAAAAAATTGAATATCATCAATCAATAATGCATCTAAAGAACGATAAAACTTCTTAAATTTTTCAATAGTTTCCGACTTTAATGCTTTTACTAATTCTTGAACAAAACGTTCAGAATGAATATAAACCACTCTTGCATTCGGTTTATTCTTCAAAATACCGTTACCAATAGCGTGCAATAAGTGTGTTTTACCTAAGCCCGTTCCACCATAAAGAAATAGCGGATTATAGCCTTCATCACCTATCTTTTCTGCAACTTTTTGCGCAACTACTCTTGCCAGTTGATTAGATTTACCTTGCACAAAATTATGAAATTCATATTTAGGATTAAGGTTGGTTTTAAATTTATGCGTTGGCTGTATTTGCTCCGTATTCGTTTCAGTAACAGTAATAGACATCTCTTCTGCTACCTGAGTCGCTTCCCTGACCGGACGCGTTCCCTCTCGAACACGCACAACAAATTGCGGATTTTCCGTTAAAAAACGAACAATTTCCTCTATTTGAGATACATATTTATCCTGAACCCAATCACGAACAAATCGATTCGGAGCATATAAAATCATTGTAGTATCTGAAATATCCGCCTGTAGTGGACGTAACCAAGTACTAAAATCTATCTCGGAAGTCTTATCTTGCAATTGTAATAGGCAACTTTGCCATAAAGAAGAAAATCTATGCTGTTCCATAGGTCTGGTCTATTGATGGTTATCTATTCTATATGAATTCATTTAAAATCGATGTGTATCATACAATAAACTCAAGTTAAGATCTTCACTAAAGATCAATTTTTAGTTTTATTTCTAATGTCATTCAAATCTCTAATCATAGAATTACCCGTTGAGGCAAATGAAAAACTACTTTTTTACCTTTAATATTTGACGAACAGCAAAATTATGATTAGAATTGCGACCTCTTTTTATTGTAACTTTTTGTTTTAATAAAATGGTGCTGTTTAGATTTGCAGTAACAGGTTCACATTTTGAATATTAAAACTTTATTTATTAGGTAGATAAGAAAATGAAACGTACTTTCCAACCTTCTGTATTAAAACGTAGCCGCACCCATGGTTTCCGTGCTCGTATGGCAACTAAAAAAGGTCGCCAAGTTTTAGCTCGTCGTCGTGCTAAAGGTCGTGCGCGTTTAAGTGCATAATCTAATTATCGAGTGTCTAAGCTAGGTTTTTCAAGGGAGTTACGTTTACTAACTCCCTCTCAATTTAATTTTGTTTTCCAACAACCTTTCAGAGCTTCTTTGCCTGAAATCTCCATTATCGCTCGTCCCAATAGTTTGCAACATCCTCGATTAGGTTTAACTGTTGCCAAAAAATATGCAAAACGCGCCAATCAACGTAATCGTATTAAAAGGATTTGTCGTGAAAGCTTTCGTTTACAACAGCATTTATTACCTAATTATGATTTTATTATCATTGCAAGAAAAGGCATTAGTGACATAGATAATATGTTGTTATTCAAAATGTTAGATAAATTATGGCAACGACATCTACGCTTTTCAAAAAAATCTTCATCGGCATAATCCGCTTTTATCAGATTGCAATTAGCCCTTTAATTGGTCCGCGTTGTCGCTTCACCCCGACTTGTTCTCAGTATGGGATTGAAGCAATTCAAACACACGGAGTGATAAAAGGGGGTTGGCTTACACTGAAGCGTATATTAAAATGTCATCCTTTTGGTTCATCAGGCTATGATCCTGTACCGCCACATATTGATAATCATAAACCACAGAGAAAAAAATAATGGATTCAAGACGTAGTTTACTCGTAATTGCTTTGCTCTTTATCTCATTTTTGATTTACCAACAATGGGAAATAGACAACAATCCTCAACCGGCGCAGACTGCAACCCAAACTCAAGTTGATAAGAGTGAAGTGCCGACCACGGTCAGTACAGCAGCCAACACCACCATTGATAACAATCAACAGCAAGGTAAAATCATCACCTTACAAAGTGATGTCTTGCGTTTAAAAATTGATACCTTAGGCGGTGATATTGTCGAAGCCCAATTATTAAAATATGGTGCTGAATTACACTCTGAAACCCCTTTTGCTTTGCTGGAAAATACAGCAAAACACGTTTATATTGCTCAAAGTGGGCTAATTGGTGCCAATGGTAGCGATACTGTTGCTGGGCGTGCTGATTATCAAGTAGACGGCGATAATTTCACTTTAGCAGAAGGTCAAAATGAACTTAGCATTCCGTTTACATTTACCAAAGATGGTGTTACCTACCGCAAAATTTTTACATTAAACCGAAACAGTTATGATGTAAAAGTGAATTTTGAAGTAACCAATAACAGTGGTTCAACTATTCAAGTCCAACCATATGGTCAGCTTAAACATACTTTAGTAGAAAGTTCTGGAAACATTGCAATGCCGACTTATACCGGTGGTGCATACTCTTCATCAGAAACCAATTACAAAAAGTACTCTTTTGAAGATATGCAAAAAGACAATCTTGCAATTAAAACTAAACAAGGTTGGGCTGCAATTCTTCAGCACTATTTCGTATCCGCGTGGATTCCAAATCAAGATGCCGATAATCAACTATATACTTCAACACAAGGTGATTTCGCTTACATCGGTTATCGCGGTCCAATCACATCCATTGCCAACGGAGCCACTGATACTATTACCAGCCAACTTTGGGTTGGGCCAAAATTACAAAATGAAATGGAAACCGTCGCTCCACACTTGGATTTAACTGTTGACTATGGTTGGGCTTGGTTTATTGCAAAACCACTCTTCTGGTTATTGCAGTTTATTCAAAGCCTTGTTCACAACTGGGGCTTGGCAATTATAGGTGTTACTATTGTTGTAAAAGCCATTCTTTATCCGCTTACTAAAGCTCAATATACTTCAATGGCAAAAATGCGTATGTTACAACCGAAAATTCAAGAAATGCGTGAACGTTTCGGTGATGATCGTCAACGTATGAGCCAAGAAATGATGAAACTTTATAAAGAAGAAAAAGTGAATCCTCTTGGTGGATGTCTACCAATTTTGCTGCAAATGCCAATTTTTATCGCACTATATTGGACATTCTTAGAAGCGGTTGAATTACGACATGCACCATTCTTTGGTTGGATTCAGGATTTATCAGCACAAGATCCATATTACATTTTGCCATTGTTAATGGGAGCATCAATGTTCTTATTACAAAAAATGTCACCAACTCCTGTTGCCGATCCAATGCAACAAAAAGTAATGATGTTTATGCCTGTGATGTTCACTTTCTTCTTCCTATGGTTCCCTTCAGGCTTAGTGCTTTATTGGTTGGTGTCTAACATCATTACCATTATTCAACAGCAACTAATTTATCGGGGCTTAGAGAAAAAAGGATTACACTCTCGTCATAAATAAATTTCCAAAATAACAGAAAGGCATCTTAATTAAGATGCCTTAAATTTATATAGAAACAAGAGAAAAATATGATAGAAAAAGAAACGATTGTCGCTCAAGCAACCCCTCCTGGTCGAGGAGGAGTAGGCATTTTGCGGGTTTCCGGCCCACTTTCTGAACAAGTTGCCAAAGAGGTGTTGGGAAAAACATTAAAACCTCGCTTTGCTAACTATCTTCCTTTTAAAGACATTGACGGCTCTGTACTTGATCAAGGCATTGCCCTCTTTTTCAAAGCACCCAATTCCTTTACCGGAGAAGATGTTTTGGAATTGCAAGGTCACGGCGGGCAGGTTATTTTGGATCTGCTCTTAAAACGCATTCTACAGATTAAAGGTGTTCGTTTAGCCAGACCAGGAGAGTTTTCAGAACAGGCTTTTTTAAACGATAAAATTGATTTAACTCAGGCTGAAGCAATTGCTGATTTGATTGATGCTAGTTCGGAGCAGGCAGCACGTTCAGCTTTAAAATCACTACAAGGCGAATTTTCCACCAAAGTTCACCAATTAGTAGACGAATTGATCTATCTACGAACCTATGTTGAAGCAGCAATTGATTTTCCGGATGAAGAAATTGATTTTCTTGCCGATGGCAAAATCGAAGCACATTTAAATCAAATTATAGCCAAAGTGGCAGAAGTTCAATCTCAAGCAAAACAAGGTTCTTTACTTAGAGAAGGGATGAAAGTGGTGATTGCCGGTCGTCCGAATGCTGGCAAATCAAGCCTGTTGAATGCATTCGCTGGTCGTGATGCTGCCATTGTTACTGATATTGCCGGTACAACTCGTGATGTATTGCGGGAACATATTCACTTGGATGGGATGCCGTTACATATTATTGATACCGCCGGTTTGCGTACAGCTACGGATGAAGTGGAGCGTATTGGAATAGAACGTGCTTGGCAAGAAATTGATCAAGCCGATCGTGTATTATTTATGCTCGACAGCACGACAACGGATGAAACGCTGCCGGAAAAAATTTGGCCGGAGTTTATGTCCAGATTGCCACCATCAATCCCTGTTACGATTATTCGTAATAAAGCAGATATTAGCGGCGAAGCAGAAGGCATTCGCACTGAAAATGGTTATACCACCATTACCCTTTCAGCTAAAACGCAGCAAGGTATTCAATTATTGAAAGCGCATCTCAAAGAGAGTATCGGCTATCAAACCGTTACCGAAGGAGGCTTTTTAGCTCGCCGTCGCCATTTGGAAGCATTAGAACAAGCGGCACAACATTTGCAGCAAGGGCATATCCAATTAACTCAATTCTATGCCGGTGAACTGTTGGCAGAAGAATTGAAAATGGCACAGAACGCACTCAGCGAGATCACCGGACAATTCACGTCTGATGATTTACTTGGTAATATCTTCAGCTCTTTCTGTATCGGAAAATAAAATGCGTGCTAAGCACGCATTTTTAGCATCAATTATAACTTTCACTCAACTTGCCATTTTCTGCTATCTCTTCATCTCGATCCTTAGCAGAAATTTGCAGACGAGCAAAATAGTCCTGTGTTTCGGCTATAATCACTTTGCGCAAGCCAATCAATGCAATTAAATTAGGAATTGCCATTAATCCATTAACAATATCAGCCAAACTCCAAATAATATCCAATTTAATAAATGCGCCGCACGCAATCAGTAAAATAAAGCAGCTACGGAAAATTTTAATACCCCTAATGCCGATTAAATAAACAAAACAACGTTCACCATAATAACACCAGCCAAGCATCGTGGTAAAAGCGAAGAACAATAAACCGATTGTCACAATAGTTGCACCGATACTGCTTCCTAAACCTTGAGCAAAAGCAAGATTAGTAACCGCTGCCCCTTCTACTCCTGATTGCCAAACACCACTGATAACAATGACTAGACCGGTCATAGTACAAACAATGATAGTATCAAAAAAAGTTCCTGTCATTGAAATTAATCCTTGGCGTACCGGTTCCTGTGTTTGTGCTGCTGCTGCTACGATCGGCGCACTTCCCAAGCCAGATTCATTAGAGAAAATACCTCTCGCCATTCCTGATTGAATCGCTTTAAGCACAGTAAAACCAACTGCTCCACCTAGTGCCGCTTGAGGGTTAAAAGCGCTTTCAATAATTAATGCTAACGCTTGTGGCACAACACTCCAATTAATTAATAAAATAAATAGCGAAGTACCAACATACAGTACTGCCATAAATGGCACAATAAATGAAGATACTACAGCAATACGGTTAACACCTCCAAGAATAATCATCGCCACCAACAGCGTCATTACAATAGCACTAATCACTGTTGATACACCGAACGTATCCTGCATAGCATGTGTAATAGCATTAACTTGTGGAAATGTCCCGATACCGAAAAAAGCAACCAACACACCAAATACTGCGAATAACTTAGCCAACCATTTTATGCCTAGACCACGTTCTATGTAATACATCGGCCCACCAGCCATAAAACCATTTTTATCTTTCACACGATATTTTACTGCCAACAGACATTCCGCATACTTAGTCGCCATTCCAAAAAAAGCAACAATCCACATCCAAAAAATCGCTCCGGGTCCCCCAGCTTGAATTGCTGTAGCAACACCAACAATATTACCGGTACCGATAGTCGCAGAAAGTGCGGTACACAACGCAGCAAATGCAGAAACATCGCCCTCACCGGAATTACCTTTTTGAAACAAATATCTTAATGCTCGTGGTAATGCTTTAATTTGTAAAAAACCTAAGCGAATACTGAAATAAATACCGGTTCCCGCTAATAAAATGAGTAATGGCGGCCCCCAGATAAAGCTGTCAATTTCAGCTAAAATTTGATTGAAATTCATTGACTTCCTCGTAAATAAAAAAGCTAAATACAAGGAGTAGAAAAGAAAAAAGAAATATCCAGAACTGATATTTGAAAAAAGATTATCTTTCCTGCCCCTGTCCTTTTGCCTGAGCGTTTCAAAAATCTAAGATTTTTTTGCGCCTTCGGCGTCCACTTAACGTGGATCTCTCCAAGGGTTCGTCCAGTAACAGTCCATGCTGTAAAACAGCGCCTGAAAGAGTTTACCTCGTCGGCGTAGAGTTAATTCTCTACTCTCCAGCTACCTTCATCCGAACTTGATGTTTATTACTAAGAATAAAAACGTTACGAATTTTAGCAAGTTATACTTCCTTGCTCAAGTGATGATCTCCTTACTACAATAATTTCACTAAGCGATTTAAATCTGCCTGAATCGCACCGGCAGTCATTTTTACGCCAGCACTTGGACCGTGAATCACCAATGGATTATCACGATACCAAAGACTACGAATTAAGAATAAATTCTCTCCCGGCAAAGCACGCGCAATCGGATCATCAGCATTACACACCTCTAAACCAATTTTTGACTGTCCATTCGCTAAAAAGCGAACCACATAACGTAATACCCCACGCTCTTCCTCAGCATCGTGATAACGCTCATAAATTAGCGGCTCAAGCTCATCCAATTTTTCAAAAAAGTCAGATAATGGCAAATCAATCATATCTTCCGTAATCAAAGATTCCACCTTAATCTCGGAACGATCTAAATCATAACCTGCGGTACGTGCCACAATTAATAGCTTACGCAACGCATCCAATCCTCTTAAATCTTCTCGCGGATCACGTTCTGTCATTCCTTGTTGCCACGCTTGCTCTAATAGCATTGAAAACGGTACAGAACCATCATATTGGTAAAATAACCACGCTAATGTACTGGAAAATGTCCCCTCAATCGACAAAATCGTGTCGCCGCTCTCTACCAAGTCGTGTACGATTGGATTAATAGGTAAACCACCACCTACTGTAGCGTTATACAACCAATAACTTCCAGATTGCAAAAAAGCGTTCTCTATTTGATGATATTTATCTAAATCAAAAGCAGCCGCACGTTTATTGGCACTAATCACGTGAAAACCATATTTTGCATAGTCTTCATAATGTGCCGCCACCTCATCGCTATTGGTAAAATCCAACACTACCAATTCATCAAACGGATGTAGACTCAACCATTGCAATAATTCCTCTGGCACCAATTCTCGACCATATTCTTCAAACTGTTGATCCCAATTATTTTCACTTAAATGTGCCAAAATACCTTGGTAATCTAACCACGCTTTTTGACTTGAAACCAAACCGATTAAAGAAAAATCAAAATGACTACGTGCCGCGATCTTCTCCTGCTCCTGTTTAAACAGGCTGATCCAGGTTTTTGAAACCTCTCCTTTACCTAATACCACTAAGCCAACCGTTTTATGCGCACGAAATAGATCATCGTGAACGTTGCGTAATAATTCTCGACTCACGGCTTGACGCAAAATCGCCACTACGCTGATTTTATCTTCAGATTGCCATACAAATTCTAGCGGCTGTGTTTTTAGCATTTGTGAAAAGCGTAACATTTGTAAAGAATTTTGGCATACTCCAGCCCCCACAATAGCCAACAAAGCCAAATCATAGCGAATAGAAATGGAATCAGTAATTAATGGCAATTTTTTAAACTGCATAAATGCCGTATCAATATACTCGTTGGTATAGATCAAACGCAGTGTACGTGATTGCTCAATAAATTGCTCTACCAACGGTTCCAACTGATGCTCCTGTAACCACGATTGCAAACGTTGTTTCCAACTATCTAACACTTGATTTTGCGGAATCACCAATTCGATCCAACCGATATGGTTATGAGATGTCACAATTTTACCTTGCGCTGAAGAAGAATAAATATGTTCAATACGACTCGTACCTTCATTGGGTTTCAAACTGCTGCGTAACTGCAATTTTAATTGAAACTCTTTAACAGGTTCTAGTGTGCGACTATGCAGCACAGGCGCGCCAAGACGTGCCAATTCATTTGCCTCATCCCAACGTAATAGTGGCAATAATGTAGCATTTTTTACGTGACGAGGATCCGCAGAATAAACTCCAGCTACATCACTCCAGATAGTAACATTCTCAATACCAGCTAACCCTGCTATTTGGGTTGCAGAATAATCGGAGCCGTTTCTTCCCAATAATACGGTTTCGCCTTTTGTATTTCGGCTGATAAAACCAGTAACAATCAAACGTTTATTGGGATTAGCATCTAAAATAGGTTGTAATCGACGCTGGCTTTGTGCAACCTGTACCTTAGGTAAAACGGTTCGCTCCGCCACCATAAAATCACGGGCATCAACAAAAATGGAAGGAATAGCTTGTTGATTCAGATAAGCGCTAACCAGCCGTGCCGACCAAATCTCTCCGTGTCCGACCACTTCGGAATAAATCGCTTCACTGAATGGTTTATCTAACAATGCGGAAAACTGATGAATATCATCAATGAAGGCTTGAGCAACCGGCTCCGGCTGTATAAGTAATGCATTAACCATTGACAGATACTGATGGCGAAGATTCTGCAAAATACGGTTAGCTCCCACTGTATCTTTATGTGAAGCTTCCACCCATTCAATCAATAAATTTGTGGTTTTACCAATTGCAGATACCACAATAACATCATTCTCTTTACTGTAATTCTGAATAATCGAAGCAACGCCTTTGATACATTCAACATTTGCTAAACTACTACCGCCAAATTTATGTAATTGATGACGAACAACCTGCTGCATCATAAACCTCCGCCTATATCAATACAAAGACGCGATATTTTAGCACGAATATATATAATCAAATAAAGAAATCTAGATGTCTTTAAGGCTAGATTGTCATTAGAATAAATTTTGATTAAAATACCACAACTTGTGTGGATTTGAAGGAAATAACTATGGCTGATTGGGATGGGAAATATATTAGTCCCTATGCGGAACACGGCAAAAAAAGTGAACAGGTAAAAAAAATTACTGTATCAATTCCAATTAAAGTATTAGAAATACTCACTAACGAGCGCACTCGTCGCCAAATTCGCAATTTACGTCACGCAACCAATAGTGAATTGCTCTGTGAGGCATTCTTACACGCTTTTACCGGTCAACCTTTACCGACCGATGAAGATTTGTTAAAAGAACGTCACGATGAGATTCCGGAAGAGGCTAAAGTATTAATGCGACAAAAAGGTATAGATCCAGACACTTGGGAATATTAATTTATCTATCCTTCATATTACTTTTTATCTAAACCAAAGGATAAGCCTTTTTTTCAGCTTATCCTCCCTCTTACTCTCTTACTAATATTGATATATATCAAATTTTATTCAGTCATTGTTCGCTAAAATGTTGCCACGAATATTATTAGGAATATTTCTTATTTAGATTAAAATAGGCTATTCCATTTTAGAAGTAAGGAAATCATTATGTCAGTATGTCCTCTTCATCAATTACCCAAACACCAAGAAGCCTACATTAAAGATATTATCGCCAATCCGGCATTCGGATCCCAAGATAATTCCGTTAGCCGGCGTTTAGCAGATCTCGGTTTTTCCTCCCATCGTCCGGTTACCATTATTGCTAAAGGATTATTAGGTCGTGGGCCTTATGTCGTTCGTTTGGATCATCACTCTCAATTTTCATTACGTAAAGCAGAAGCAGAAAAGATTCTCTGCTATTTAAAATAACTCTATGAATAATCAACTTAAATTTGCCCTAATCGGGCCACCCAATTGTGGTAAAACCGTACTATTTAATGCTTTAACTGGATCGAATGCTAGAATTGCCAACTATCCCGGAGTAACGGTTGATCGCCGTGAAGGAACTTTACTCGGACACACTAATATCACTATTCTCGATCTACCGGGAACTTACAGCTTACATACAACAAGCCCAGACGAGGAAGTTTCTCGTAATGTTTTACTAGGTCATCTTGGCGACATTCCGGATGCTATTATTGCCGTTGCTGATGCTACCAATCTGCGAATGACTCTGCGAATGGCTCTAGAATTAAAAGCACTTGGTTTGCCAATGGTGATCTCAATTAATCTGTTTGACATTGCTAATGCACGCGGACTGCAAATTGATACCAATAAAATGTCGGAGTTACTAGGTGTACCTGTCATAGGAACAGTTGCAGTGAGTAAAAAAGGGCAACAGAAAATTAAACAAGCCGTGGAACAACTTGCCGGACAAGTATCAACACATCAAAAAACATCTCAACAATTGGAGCAGATTACAAATCAACTCGATAGTGAACAACTTTTCCAACAAGTTGATCATATTCTTGAACAAAGTGTACACAATATCAATTTTTTGCCGCGTTGGCACCAAAGGCTAGATCATATTTTCTTACATCCCATTTGGGGCATACTTACTCTAATTATCGTGATGTTACTAATGTTCCAAGCTGTTTACGCTTGGGCTGCTCCATTTATGGATGGTATTGAAACCGGTTTTAGTCTTTTGTCTGAATGGCTAGCATCTGTTCTACCAGACGGTATTCTTAAGGATCTATTGATTGATGGTATTGTTGCCGGTGTAAGTAGTGTTCTAGTTTTCTTACCACAAATTGCGATTTTATTTGCATTGTTACTTATCCTGGAAGATTCCGGATATTTGCCTAGGGCTGCTTATTTACTAGATAGCTTCTTAGCGAAAAGTGGTTTATCTGGGCGCTCCTTTATCCCTTTACTCTCCGGTTTTGCTTGTGCCGTACCGGCAATTATGTCAGCACGCACCATTACCGACCCAAGAGAGCGTTTAGTTACTATAGCAATCGCACCTCTATTAACTTGTTCTGCAAGATTGCCAGTATATACTTTAATCATTGCAGCAGTTATTCCAGATCAACAAGTCTGGGGAATTTTTAATCTACAAGGTTTAACATTATTCGCACTATATACTATTGGAGTGCTTTCTGCCGGCTTTATTGCTTTCATTCTAAAATTATTCGCTAAACATAAAGGTAAAATTCAGCAATTTCCATTATTGATGGAGTTGCCTACTTATCGTATGCCTAATTTTAGACACATTGTCATCACTTTATGGGAACGTGTCAGCGCATTTTTAAAACGTGCCGGAACGATTATCTTCGCATTAAGTATCATTTTATGGGTGCTTGTTAGCTTTCCTGCTGCGCCTGAAAATGCCGTTTCACCACCAATCGATTACAGTTTTGCTGGTGCGTTGGGGCATCTAATTGAGCCAATTTTCCGCCCATTAGGCTTTACTTGGGAAATGTGTATTGCAATGGTACCCGGCATTGCCGCTAGAGAAGTGGTAGTTGCTGCGTTAGGGACAGTCTATGCCGTCAGTTCAACCAATGAAGAAGCCGCTCAACAAATGCTTATTCCATTGATACGCGATAGCTGGGGTTTGGCTACTGCATTCTCTTTCCTTGCTTGGTACGTTTATGCCCCAATGTGTATGGCAACGCTTGCCGTTATTAAGCGCGAAACCAAATCAGCTAAGCAGACTTTACTAATTACGTGCTATTTAACCGCATTAGCTTATCTATTTGCTTATATCGTTTATCATATCGCACGAGGAGCAGGATTATGATTCAATATTTAATTGTTATAGCTTTATTTATCGGCGCTGTCGGCTACCTTATCGCAAACTTACGCAAAAAACGACAAAGCGGATGTGGAGATTGCTGCCGTTGCGGATCTGCTTCTAAAACACAAAAATCTTGTCATTAAGCATTGTATAGGAGTTGAAAACCTTCAACTCCTATCTTCCTTTTTACACTTCAATTTAAGAAAAAATTACATTAATTACTTCAAAAGAATTAATTTTCTTTTTTCGAGAATTATTTATCAAAATATTGTTCAATAAGCACACACAAATATGACATTTCTCACATTTTTATTAATTTTTTATTAAATTTTTGAGAAAGAGATCAACTTTTTAAAAAAATCTACTTTACTAAATTTTAGCATTTACATAGTCTTATCTGTGCATTCACATATATCATTCATACACAAGAAGAGGATCAAACTTATGAAATTCAAACAAAATATGTTCAAAATACTCGCTACTGTTACTGCATTAGGATCACTATTATCATTCAATGCTTTGGCTGCTGATCCTATTGTGATCAAGTTTTCTCACGTGGTAGCGGAAGATACACCTAAAGGTCAAGGTGCATTAATGTTTAAAAAATTGGCTGAAGAAAAATTCCCAGGCAAAGTGGTCGTTGAAGTTTACCCTAACTCATCTCTTTACGGTGACGGCAAAGAAATGGAAGCATTATTATTAAATAATGTACAAATGCTTGCGCCATCTTTGGCTAAATTCGATAAATATACGCCAAAAATCCAATTATTCGATCTACCGTTCCTATTTGACGATATTGAAGCCGTTCAACGTTTTGAAAAAAGCGAAGCCGGTAAAAGCCTGCTTAACAGTATGAAAGATAAAGGCATCACCGGTATCGGCTACTGGAATAATGACTTAAAACAACTTTCCGCCAACAAAAAATTGGTACTGCCGAAAGATGCACGCGGATTAAAATTCCGTGTACAAAATTCCGAAGTACTTGATGCTCAGTTTAAACAATTAAAAGCTGTTCCTCGTAAAATGGCTTTCGGTGAAATGTATCAAGGGTTACAAACCGGCGTAGTAAACGGTGCAGAAAACCCATACTCAAATATCTATTCACAGAAGATCAACGAAGTACAAAAATACATTACTGAGTCCAACCACGGTTTACTTTCTTATATGGTTATCGTAAACACCAAATTCTGGGAAGGTTTGCCTGAAGATATCCGTAAAGGTTTGATGGAAGTAATGGATGTTGTCAGTGATAATGTCAATAAAAAATCTCACGAATTCAACCTTGCTGATAAACAACGCATTCTTGATGCCAAAACAACAGAAATTACTACTTTAACTCCTGAACAAAGAAAAGAATGGCGTGAAGCTATGCGTCCTGTTTGGAAAAAATTTGAAGATGCTATCGGTGCTGATTTAATTAAAGCTGCCGAAGAGTCTAACAACAAATAATTTTCAAATCTCAAAGTGCGATAGGCTGACTATCGCACTCTCATCGCTCAAGTCGGTTAAGGAGCAATTATGCAACACTTTAATTATCTCTGGGGAAAACTCGAAGAATTTATGATCGGTTTTTCTCTAGCGTTAATGACATTAGTAACTTTTGTCTATGTAATGTTCAATAATCTTTATAATCCTTTCTACGATTTAGCCGATGCTTATCCGAGCCTTGAATTTATTTTCGAGCCTATCGCTACTTTTTGTATGACAGTAGCACAAGAAATGACTTGGAGTGTCGCACTGACTAAATTATTTTTTGCAATGCTCATCTTTTTCGGTGCATCTTATGGTGTTCGTACTGCCGGACATATTGGTATTGACGCATTAGTGAAAAAATTTAGTACTCCAGTGCAACGCTATATCAGTATCTTTGCCTGTCTTACTTGTCTTATTTATTCAGGGATTATTTTTATTGCGAGTTATGATTGGGTTCAAGCTTTATTCATTGCTAAAGTCGGTGCAGAAGACCTACAGCAATTTGGCATCAAACTTTGGCATCTCGGTCTGATTATTCCTATCGGTTATATTATGATTTTCGCCCGTTTTGTTGAGATATTTATCCGTTTATTACAAGGAAAACAAAATGATCTTGGCTTGGCTGATGAAGCAAAAGATGCAGTAAAACTACAAGAATCTGAAGCACATAAGGAGTAATTTATGACTATTGTTTTCTTATTTGCCTGTTTATTCTTTTTAATGTTTATTGGAGTGCCCATTTCCGTTGCATTAGGATTATCCGGTTCTCTTGTAATAATTCTCTTCAGCCAGGATTCCATCAGCTCGGTTGCGATTAAACTTTTTGAAACTTCTGAACACTATACTTTATTAGCAATTCCATTCTTCTTGCTTGCCGGTGCATTTATGACCACTGGTGGCGTGGCTCGCCGATTGATCGATTTCGCTAATGCAACCGTTGGACACATACGTGGTGGATTGGCAATTGCATCTGTTCTTTCCTGTATGCTTTTCGCCGCACTTTCCGGCTCAAGTCCTGCAACCGTGGCAGCTGTCGGCTCCATTGCAATTGCAGGAATGGTTCGTTCTGGTTATCCGCAAGCATTCGGAACAGGCATTATCTGTAATGCAGGTACATTGGGTATTCTTATCCCTCCTTCTGTGGTAATGGTGGTTTATGCAGCGGCAACCGAATCATCCGTCGGTCGACTCTTTATGGCTGGCGTTATGCCCGGCTTATTATTAGGTGTTGCCTTAATGATCGGTATTTATGTTATCGCTCGCATTAAAAATTTGCCGGCATTACCGCGTGCCAGTGTGAAAGAGTGGTTCAAAGCGGCTCGCCGTGCATTATGGGGTTTAATCCTGATGGTGATTATTCTCGGCGGTATCTATAGCGGAGCGTTTACGCCAACGGAAGCTGCTGCCGTAGCAGCGGTTTACTCTTTCTTCGTCGCCGTTTTTGTCTATAAAGATATTAAATTGAAAGAGTGTCCGAAAGTCCTATTGGAAGCCGGTAAACTCAGCATTATGCTGATGTTTATTATCGCTAACGCAATGCTCTTCGCTCACGTCCTAACAACCGAACAGATTCCGCAGCAATTAACCGCCTTAGTGGTAGAAATGGATTTGCACGCTTGGCAGTTCCTCATTATCGTCAATATTATCCTGTTGATTGCCGGTGCATTTATGGAACCTTCCGCTATCATTCTGATTTTAGTACCTATTCTGTTTCCTATCGCTACTCAATTGGGTATTGATCCGATTCATCTTGGGGTCATTATGGTAGTAAATATGGAAATCGGTATGATTACACCGCCTGTCGGACTTAACTTATTCGTAGCATCTGCTATCACTGGCTTAACTCTACCACAAGTCATCAGAGCAGCACTACCTTGGTTAATGCTAATGCTAGCATTCTTGATCGCCATTACTTACATTCCTGCAATCTCCTTGGCTTTACCGAACTGGATTGCAATGAATTAAAACTGACACTGAAAAACAGGGCTAAACATAAATTTAGCCTTGTTTTTATTCTTAAAATTTAAAAATCATTTTAGGAGAAGAACAAAAAAGAAACCCAGCATTAATACTGGGTTTCAGCTTAATTAAATATCACTATTTTCTTTTCGCATCATACTCTTTTAAAATAGCGTACATTTCATCTTTCAAACGAAGTTTAATTTTTTTCAAGTTTTCTATCTCTTCCGGCGTACCGAATTCAATTTTCTCCAACATATTATGAATCTTATGATCCAATTCATTATGTTCTTCGAATAAACGAGCAAAATGTTTATCTTCATTTTTTAACACACTGATCAAATCACGATATTCTGGAAACATAACTATTCTCCTCTATATTATTATTACACATTGTTAATATAGCTTTTTTCCATTTCTTCTGCTGTGAACAACGTCACATTTTGCTTATTTTCTGTTTAACTTTTTGCAACAAAGCATCACAACAGCGATCTAGCAAATGGTAAGTTTCATTAAAATTGTGTGTGTACCAAGGATCAGGAATATGATCTTTTTCTAAATCTGGGCATAGCTGAGTAATTTTAAAAATTTGTTGTGGGTGTTTGCCGAAAAAACACTCCAAATCCTCTAAATTGCTGTCATCCATCGCAATAATATAATCAAAATTTGCCAAATCCTGTTTTCTGATTTGACGGCTACAAAAACCGTTACTGTCTATTTTGTGTAGCTCCAACATATCCGCTGTACCACAATGCATTCCCTCACCACTATGCCAACCGGCAGTACCAGCACTATCTACATTAACCAACTCAGACAAATCTGCCTGCTGTAATTTATGTTTAAAAATAAATTCCGTCATTGGTGAACGGCAAATGTTACCTAAACAAACAAATAAAACACTAAACGTCTGCATCATTCTGCTCTCTTTTTGGTTAAAAGCACTTATCATAAACAAAGAAAAGGCGGTAAACAATTACCGCCTAATTCGTGATAAAAATAAGTTTTAACTTAACCATCCCATCTGATAAACAATAAATAATAAGGTAAATACGGTGAGATATAATAGACCAATAAGAGAAAGCCACAACAGTCCGCCCTTCACTTTATGTTCGCCTTTTAATACCAATAACAAATTCAAAGTGGAAAACACTGGAGTGGTGACAAATGAAGCTATCATTGCAAATTTAAGCATTGGTCCTAATGCATTATTAAAGAAGAAAATAATCAATGCTCCGGAAATAGATGCCGCAACGAATGCAATATTCAAATAACTGGCTCTTGTGCCTTTCTTCTTCAACAAAATGCGCAAACTTTCGATATTGGAACGAGAGTAACCATCAATAACAGTAAGTGTTGTTCCAAACATACATAGGAAAGCAATCAATGCAATTAATCCCCTAGCCCAATCGCCAATAGTTGTAGCATACATACCAATTAATTGGGCAATATATTTTCCTCCCACCATTTCAACTGGTATGCCTGAACCATATTGAACCAAAGCACCTAATGCCAAAAATACTAAAGCCAATAATGCAGTACCAATATAACCCACATTAAAATCAAAAATACCATCTCGATAAGAAACTTTGGTTATGCGTTTTTTCGCTACCACCCACATTGAATTGATAGCAGAAATTTCAATCGGTGCCGGCATCCATCCCATTAACGCCACAATAAACGCTAATGCACCTAACTGCCACGGGCTTTCACCCACATAACCTGCCGGAGCAACCGCACCACGAGAAGCAGCAATCGCAACCGCTAACACAGTAGCTAAAGTAAGGCAAATCATCACGAACTTGGATAAGCCATCCAAAAGTCGATATTGCCCGAATAAAAGAATCGCAGTACTCACCACTAATACTGTTAAACTTAACGTTGGCACAGGTAATGGTACAACAAAAGATAAAATAACAGCGGACAATAAAGATACAGCGGCCGTGTTAATTACTGTAGAAAAAACATTCAATAAAAAAAAGATGAATAAATAAGCTGTTCCTTTCTCTTTATAGCCTTCAAGCAAGGTCTTATTTGTATCTAGCGTATACTGCACACCAAAACGGAAAAACGGATACTTAAACAGATTTGCTAAAATAATAATTATCGCTAACTGCCAACCATAAATTGCACCCGCTTGTGTTGAAGCAATAAGGTGAGAACCGCCTACCGCAGCAGAAGCCATTAAAATTCCTGGACCTAGTGCAGAAAGACGACTTTTTAATGTAGAGGACTGCTCTTCAGTCGTTATTGATGCTGTCATAAATTAGTCTCTTTTTTAATATAAATGAAACAGTTTTGTAATATCATCACAAATGTTTTTTGAAAGCAACAGGAAGAGATAATTAAAATAGTCAGCTATTTTTATATAAAATTCTAAATTATTATTTATTTTTAGTATAAAAAACTAACTTATAATCATAACAAGAGGTTTGTTTTTAAACCAAAATAATTATTAGCGTTTAATTTTTTTAAAATTTAATGCTCCCTATTATTTTATTTGACTATCTTTTATACATAAAAACTTTTTACCAATAAACTCAATAAACAAAACTAACGAAATGGTAGAGTTTCTAGTACAATCTTCCATACTGAATCATCGTTCAATAAGATTATGCTACTCACCATTCTCTATTTAATTGGAATTACTGCCGAATCAATCACCGGCGCTTTAGCTGCCGGCAGAGAAAAAATGGATATTTTCGGCGTTATTATTATTGCCTCCGTTACCGCTATTGGTGGTGGTTCTGTTAGGGATGTTCTCTTAGGTCATTATCCATTAGGTTGGGTAAAACACCCGGAATATATCGTTATCGTTGCCGGTGCAGCGGTATTGACCGTGATTATTGCACCATTAATGCGTTATTTAAAAGCGGTCTTCTTAATTTTGGATGCGCTAGGTTTAATCGTATTTTCCATTATTGGCGCACAAGTTGCTCTCACTATGGGGCATGGTTTTATTATCGCTTCTGTTGCCGCTATCATCACAGGCGCATTTGGCGGTGTGCTGCGGGATCTACTTTGCAACCGTATTCCATTGGTTTTTCAAAAAGAACTTTATGCCAGTATCGCTTTTCTTGCTACCGCTATTTATATAGGACTACAACATATCAATATCTCACAAGATATTGTGATTTTAATCACGTTAGTGACCGGTTTCTTATTACGTTTGCTAGCTATCCGATTTGGCTTAGGCCTCCCTGTTTTTGATTATCAGGAAGATAAAAACTGGTCGTGGGTAGAAAAGCTACCAAAAAGGAAAAAATAATGATGGAAATCACTTTTTATCAATGCTTTAGAGAGAACATACTTAATGGTAGTAAAACCATTACTATTCGTGATAATAGTGAAAAAGATTTTAAAATCGGCAGTATCATTGATGTTTTTACGTTTGAACAACATCAGTGGTTCGCCAAAATCAAAATCCTTTCTGTAACACCAATTCAATTTTCACAACTAACAGAAAAACACGCACAGCAGGAAAATATGACACTAACCGAGCTAAAAAAAGTAATTCGTCAAATTTATCCTGATGCCGAACAACTTTTTGTTATTCATTATCAATTAGTTTCAACAGACGACATTGACGAACGTTGACGCCAATAAGTAGCAAATTTTGGTTTACCGTTTTTGGTTAACCCCCGATATTTATAAGTAATTATCGAACCAATCGCCGGCGGATTAGCTCGATCAGCTAAACTGAAACCAGAACCAATTTTAAATTGACCGCGTTCATTTTCACAAGTCAGTGAACCCATCACATTATGAAATTGTCCTTTTCCTTTATGGTGAGCTATCACAGTACACTCTTCATCTTGATGACGTTTCAACTTTAAAATTTGGCTACTTCTCCCTACGATATAATTCGCTTTCGGATTTCTTACCACAACCCCTTCTCCACCTAAACTTTCTACTTGATCAAGAAACTGATAAACAGCTTGTTTATTCTCTATCGGCATCTGCGGTAAGATTTCAATATAAGGTGTTGGATGTTGTAACAAATATTTCCTAAGTACATCTAATCTTTGTAATAAATCCCCTTTTTCTTTTGGTACATCAAATACATATAATTTTAATTTATGCCAACCTTTATCTTTTGTAGAACGAGTAATACTTGTTATTTCCTCAAATTTGCCTCGCTCACTGAATAGCTCCCCATCAATCGCAAATGGTGGAAAATCTTTAATAAAATAACCCGGAGGATTCAAAAGATTATCCTGACGAGTAAACAATTTTTCTCCATCCCAATATCCTCTTACACCATCTAGTTTTTCGCTCATCACCCAACCTTGTAAATCTTGATCTTTATACTCCTGCAATAACATTACCGACTCTTTTGCCATCACAGAAAAAGAAATTAAACCTAAAAATAGATATAGATAGTACATTTATGCTCTCCTTTGAATATCAGGTGTTCAGCATAAAGTATTTGACGGGTATATAAGCAAAAAAAGAGAAAAAATGTGGAGCAGATCGCAAAAATCAAAAAGGTTGATTGCCTTTCACAACCAACCTTTTCGTTACTAAAAAATTTTAAGATTTATGTTTCATTGCTGGGAATAAAATCACATCACGGATTGATTCCGCATTAGCAAACAACATCGCCAAACGGTCGATTCCCAAGCCTTCACCTGCTGTTGGTGGCAAACCGTGTTCCAACGCCACCACGAAATCTTCATCTTTAAACATTGCTTCATCATCACCTGCTTCTTTCGCTGCTACTTGTGCATTAAAACGTTCATTTTGATCTTCCGCATCGTTCAACTCAGAGAAACCGTTACCAATTTCACGTCCACCAATAAATAATTCAAAACGATCCGTAACTTCTGGATTTTCATCATTACGACGAGCCAACGGTGAAATTTCAGCAGGGTGAGCCATTAAGAAAGTTGGTTGAATGAGGTGATGTTCTGCTACTTCTTCAAAAATCGCATTAACTAAACTTCCCAAGCCCCAAGACTTTTGAATTTCAATGCCAAGTTTTTGAGCTACCACTTTAGCTCGTTCAAAGTCATAAAGATCTTCTTTAACAATGCCTTTATCTGCACCATATTTCAATACGGCATCGTGCATTGTAATACGTTCAAACGGTTTACCGAAATCAAATTCATATTCACCATAAGGCACAATAGTTGTACCTAAAATATCCAAAGCTAATTTGCGTAACAATTCTTCGGTATTATCCATTAAATCGTGATAATCTGCATAGGCTTGATAGTATTCAATCATCGTAAACTCAGGATTATGACGTACAGAAACCCCTTCATTCCGGAAGTTACGGTTTAGCTCAAATACACGCTCAAAACCGCCCACGACAAGGCGTTTCAAATAAAGTTCCGGAGCAATACGAAGATACATATCAATATCAAGCGCATTATGGTGAGTAATAAACGGACGTGCCGCCGCCCCACCCGGAATCACTTGCAACATTGGGGTTTCGACTTCGATAAAACCTTTGCCGATAAAATATTCACGAATACCTGCAATCACTTTTGAACGAATAATAAAAGTGCGACGAGATTCTTCATTAGAAATAAGATCCAAATAGCGTTGGCGGTAACGCATTTCTTGATCTGCTAAACCGTGGAATTTATCCGGTAATGGTCTCAACGCTTTGGTCAACAATTCAAGAGCAGTACAACGTACAGTCAATTCATTAGTTTTAGTTTTGAATAGCGTTCCTTTTGCTCCAACAATATCGCCAAGATCAAGCATCGCCATAATTTCTTCATAAACACCTTCCGGTAATAAATCCCTAGCGACATACAGTTGGATTTTTCCACTCATATCCTGCAACGTGATAAAACTAGCTTTTCCCATTTTACGTCGTGTCATAATACGCCCTGCTACGCTGACAGGAATGGCTTTCTCTTTTAATACTTCACCATCTTCATTTTCATATTGTTGATGAAGATCACCGGCTAAACTGTCTCGGCGGAATGTATTCGGAAATGCATTGCCTTTTTGGCGTAAGGTTGCCAATTTTTCACGGCGAGCAAGCATTTCTCCATTTAAATCTAACTCTTGAGTATGTTCTGTCATTTTTTTACCTTTAATTTTTTAATGCATATTCTTGCAAATCGTTATTCAATTCTTACTAAAATCAGTCAATTTTATTTACTAAACAAACCTTGCATAGCTATAGTCCAGCTTTCAAACTTGCTTCAATAAATCTGTCTAAGTCACCATCCAATACAGCTTGTGTATTGCGGTTTTCAACGCCAGTGCGTAAATCTTTAATACGTGCATCATCCAACACATAAGAGCGAATCTGACTGCCCCAACCAATATCCGACTTACTCTCTTCTAATGCCTGTTTTTCAGCATTTTTCTTTTTCAATTCAAGCTCATACAATTTAGCTTTTAACTGCTTCATCGCCTGATCTTTATTTTTATGCTGAGAACGATCATTTTGACACTGCACTACAATACCGGTCGGGATATGAGTAATTCGCACTGCACTCTCGGTTCTGTTAACGTGTTGCCCGCCAGCACCAGATGCACGATAAACATCAATGCGTAAATCCGCCGGATTGATTTCAATATCAATATCATCATTAATTTCAGGATAAACAAATACCGCACTAAAGGAGGTATGGCGACGATTATTAGAATCAAATGGGCTTTTACGCACCAGACGATGAATACCAGTTTCTGTTCGCAACCAACCAAAAGCATATTCACCACTAACACGAATGGTTGCTGATTTAATGCCAGCAACATCACCATCGGACACTTCCATTAATTCAGTTTTAAATCCTTTACTCTCTGCCCAACGTAAATACATCCGTAACAACATTTCTGTCCAGTCTTGAGCTTCAGTACCACCTGAACCAGCTTGCAAATCTACATAGCAATCAGCGGCATCATTGGCGCCACTGAACATTCTTCTAAATTCAAGTTTAGCCAAACTTTGTTCCAGCTGTTCCAGTTCGGCAACAGCTTCATCAAATGTTGCCTGATCATCTGCTTCAATTGCTAATTCTAATAATCCTTCAACATCATCTAAACCTTGTTGCAAAGATTTAATGGTATTTACCACTGATTCTAATGAAGAACGTTCTTTTCCTAATGCTTGTGCTTTTTCCGGATTATTCCATACATCCGGCTGCTCCAATTCAGCGCTGACCTCCTCTAATCGTTCAACTTTATTGTCGAAGTCAAAGATACCCCCTAAGTGCCAAGGTTCTTTCACTAATATCACTGATTTTATTTTTTACAGGATTAATTTCAAACATATCTTTTCATTTATTCTTTCTGTTTCAAGAACGCGTGATTATAAAATATTCCGTTGTTTTAGCCTAGTTTCTTTAACAAGAAAATTAGGTGTGATTTTTGCATTATGTTAAGATATGCACCCTATTTTTTAGATAGTTTTCGCTATTATTTTTATAATTTTTAACTAAAAAGGAAACGCAATGAAATCAGAATTAGATACTTCAACCCTTTCCTATCGAGATAAAATGGCGATTGAGGAATATGAACGTCTTAGTCCACGATTATTATATGAAATTATTCGACAGGATGGCATTGAAGAGCTAACTCGTCCAACAAAAGCACTTATCTTTTCCGGTATTACTGCCGGTTTAGTAGTAACATTCTCGTTTGTTTTTAAAGCAATTTTTACCGCCTATTTGCCTAACGAAAGCTGGTCACCTTTGGTCACTAATATGGGATATACTGTCGGCTTTCTACTTGTGATTCTCGGACGAATGCAATTGTTTACGGAAAATACTATCACAACTGTTGTACCGCTGTTTAATCCATTGACTTGGCGTAAAGTCGCAGCAGTCGCACGTTTATGGTCTATTGTGCTTATTTCAAACTTAATAGGCACAGCATTAGCCGCACTATTTTTACAAAATCATCAGGCATTTAACCCTGAGTTTGTCAATGCAATGCACGAAATTGCAATGCACGTTAAACAGATGACTGTTTCCGAAAATATTTTAAAGGGAATCCCTGCTGGGATACTGATTGCTTCTATCGTTTGGATGATGCCATCAGTCAACAGTGGAAAATTTATTATGATTTTCTTCTTTATTTATCTGATAGCTCTTGGTGATTTTGCACACGTTATTGTCGGTTCAGCGGAAATTGCCTATCTTGTATTCCAAGGTGAAGCCTCACTTTATGACTACTTCATCACTTTCTTATTACCAACCTGTTTCGGCAATATTCTGGGTGGAACAGTTGTCTTTACGATGATGATTTATGGTCAGGTTAATCAAGAAATAGAAATTCAAGCGAAAAAATAAGTAATTAAGTAATAAAGAAAAAACGGTAGGCTCTTAAACCTACCGTTTTTTACCTAGATTCTTGCGTGGTTACGCAGCCAAAATACGACGTATTTCTTCCGCACTGAGGTGGTATTCGTGTGGACAACTACGCCAAACAGCCAACATTTTTTGATATTTTTCTGCCATACAGATTTGCGCATCATTATCATCGGCATAAAATTCAACATCGGCGTAAAGCTTTTCACTTTCCCGCAAAAATTTCACATATTGGCAATATTTTTTCTCTCTAATCGCACAATAACCAATAAATTTAATTTGGTTAGCGCTGATAGCAGGTTTATCCGGCAAATTGTTATAGCAAACCTGTAATGCGTGATACATCTCTAAAGTATCTCGTACAGCATCACATTCCGCTTCACCCAAATAGGAGAAGCCTTTATCCAATTCTTGCAATTCTTTTGCAAAACCTGACTGTACAATTGTTTTCAACCGACGAAAATGCACTGCCTGTTCTGGATTTAATAATGCCATTAATTCATACTGGTTAGCCAAAATTAAACGTTGAATGGATGTCATTTCCATATTTTTATCCTTTTCTAAATCAAAAATTAAACTGCCAACTACTGTAAAGGATTCTTCGACTGTAGTTATTAATTTCAATCAATAAAATTAAAGATTAATCTATTTCATCTAAAATATTTTTATCCAGCTCACTTGTCTTCGTTTCTGACTTACCATCACTCACTTTAAATTTAAGGTTTTGGAAATAAGCCTCACGATAAGTAACATATGGATCTTGTGATCGTTGTAATAGAACATCTTGATCTAATACTCTAGAACGACTATCAATACCCTGAACTCCCCATTTCAAAAGCCCCCAAGGTCCAAGAAAAGACAACATTGGATAAGTCATATCAACTAAATGCCCTAAGTCCTGGCGTGGTGTCGCAGCACCATACCCTGGCACCATCACATAAGCACCAGTACCAACACCATAATGCCCCAACATATCACCAAATTCACGCTTTTCCTGCTTTTTTAATGGTTCACTTGCACTGGCAAGATCAATAAAGCCTCCTAAACCAAAAATCGTATTAATCCAAAAACGGTCAAAATGCACCATTGCTTGTTTAAAATTACCTTCCAATAATCGATTAACAAAGCTCATAGGCTCATCTAAATTATCTGCAAAATTAATAATTCCAGTTTTCACTGGTTGTGGCACATAATCACGCCAACCTTTAGCCATAGGACGTACAATATAGGGATCAAGATAATTATAATTTACGTTCCACATTGTACGATTAACCCCCTGTAATGGGTCACTGCGTTCTCCATTATCCTGATGGCTTGAGCAACCACCAACCAGAATTATTACCATTGCAGTAAATAATGTTTTTTTCAATTGTCTTACCATAGTCATTCCCATTTTATTTTTCTCTAAACTTTATTTATTCTAATCAAATTTCAGGCTGAAAAAAATCGTTAAATCAAAAATACCGCTTGCCTTAAATGAATAAATATTCAAAAATATTGCATATTATTTCATAAAGTACACTACAACATTAACAATTAAACAAGATTGTTAGCGGTTGAAACATTGTATTTAATCGTTTGCTCAATTAAAATAATGCGATTTTTTCGGTTTTAGCGAAAACTTTCAGGCACAATTTAGCCAAAAGCGTAAATCGCCATTTGATCTAAGTTGTGGTTAATGAGCATTCGTAAGTGTTCAACCTAACACATAAAATTATTTAGGAGTAATTGATGTCTGAACAAGCTATCCTCGTCCTCGCTGACGGTTCTGTTTTCCGAGGTAAAGCCATTGGCGCACTAGGACATACCATAGGTGAAGTGGTTTTTAATACTTCAATGACTGGTTATCAGGAAATCCTCACTGATCCTTCATACACAAAACAAATTGTTACCTTAACCTATCCACATATCGGCAATACCGGTGCCAACAGCGAAGATGTAGAATCCGATGCAGTTTACGCTGCTGGCTTAATTATTCGTGATCTGCCACTCTTACACAGTAACTTCCGCAGTGAAATGTCTTTGCATCAATATTTACTGCAAAATAATGTGGTCGCAATTGCAGATATTGATACTCGCCGCTTAACTCGTCTATTACGAGACAAAGGTGCAATGTCTGGTTGCATTATGGCAGGTGAAATTGATGAGCAAAAAGCATTAACTCTAGCACAAAGTTTCGGTTCAATGGCAGGTAAAGACCTCGCTAAAGAGGTAACTTGTAAAAATAGTTATGAATGGACTGAATGTGTTTGGCAGCTTGGCATAGGTTATCCTCAACAACAACATTACCGTTTTCACGTTGTCGCTTATGATTTCGGCGTTAAACGGAATATTCTCAGAATGTTGGCGGAACGTGGTTGTCATATTACGGTTGTTCCTGCAGATACCCAAGCTAGTGAAGTGCTAGCACTTAATCCGGATGGCATTTTTCTTTCTAACGGCCCTGGCGATCCTGAACCTTGTGAATACGCCATTATTGCTATCCGTCAATTATTAGCAAGTAAAAAACCTATTTTCGGTATCTGTTTAGGACATCAATTACTCGGTTTAGCTGTTGGTGGGAAAACAAAAAAAATGGCATTTGGTCATCACGGCGGAAACCATCCTGTTGAAGATTTAGATAGCAAAAAAGTGTTAATTACCAGTCAAAATCACGGTTTTGAAGTGGATGCTGATAGCTTGCCACAGAATGTTCGTATCACACATCGCTCTCTATTCGATGGTTCGGTTCAAGGAATTGAACTGACAACACAATCCGCATTTTCGTTCCAAGGGCATCCGGAAGCCAGTCCGGGACCGCACGATGTTGCTTATCTTTTTGATAAATTTATCCACGAAATGGATATAGCAAGCCATACCCAAACAGCAACTTCTTATGTGGCACGTTAATCAGTAAAGTGAGTGAAAAATAATTATGCCAAAACGCACAGACATTAAAACAATATTAATTATCGGTGCCGGTCCAATCGTTATCGGGCAGGCGTGTGAATTCGACTATTCCGGTGCGCAAGCCTGTAAAGCCTTGCGTGAAGAGGGATATAAAGTCATCCTGGTGAACTCAAATCCGGCGACCATTATGACTGACCCGAATATGGCTGATGTTACCTATATTGAGCCAATTCGGTGGCAAACGGTGGAACAAATTATCGCCAAAGAGCGCCCTGATGCCATTTTGCCGACAATGGGCGGACAAACTGCATTGAACTGCGCATTAGATCTTTCCAAAAACGGTATCTTACAAAAATATAATGTGGAATTAATCGGTGCGACTGAAGATGCGATTGATAAAGCGGAAGATCGTGGTCGATTCAAAGAGGCAATGGCAAAAATCGGCTTACATACACCGAAATCTTTCGTTTGCCATACCTTTGCCGAAGCGTGGCAAGCTCAAGAGCAAGTCGGCTTTCCAACCTTAATTCGTCCTTCTTTCACGATGGGGGGCTCCGGTGGCGGTATTGCCTATAACCGAGAAGAATTCCAAGCCATTTGTGAACGTGGTTTCGATGCCTCCCCGACTCACGAATTATTAATTGAACAATCGGTGCTGGGCTGGAAAGAGTATGAAATGGAAGTAGTACGTGATAAAGCCGATAACTGTATCATTGTCTGCTCCATTGAAAACCTTGATCCAATGGGTGTACACACCGGCGATTCTATCACTGTTGCGCCGGCACAAACATTAACCGATAAAGAATACCAAATTATGCGTAATGCCAGCCTTGCAGTATTGCGTGAAATCGGTGTTGATACCGGTGGTTCAAATGTGCAATTTGCTATCAATCCTGAAAACGGCGAAATGATCGTGATCGAAATGAATCCTCGCGTCAGTCGTTCTTCTGCACTTGCGTCAAAAGCAACAGGATTCCCGATTGCCAAAGTAGCGGCTAAATTAGCGGTCGGTTACACATTAAACGAGTTACGCAATGACATCACTGACGGATTAATTCCGTCATCATTTGAGCCTTCAATTGATTATGTTGTTACTAAAGTACCACGTTTCGCCTTTGAAAAATTCCCACAAGCGGATGACCGTTTAACCACGCAAATGAAATCTGTCGGTGAAGTGATGGCAATGGGTCGGACTTTCCAAGAAAGTTTGCAAAAAGCCTTGCGCGGTTTGGAAACCGGCATTTGTGGTTTCAATTTGCGTTCAGAAGATAATGAAAAATTACGTCACGAAATTTCTAATCCCGGCCCTGAACGCCTACTCTATGTTGCCGACGCTTTTGGTTTAGGTTGGTCGTTGGATGAAGTTTATCGTTACACTAAAATTGATCCTTGGTTCTTACGCCAAATTCAAGATCTGGTACAAGAAGAGTTGGCATTGGAACAAAAAACGTTGGATCAGTTGGATTACGCTGAGTTGCGCCGTTTAAAACGAAAAGGTTTCTCCGACAAACGTATCGGACAATTAACCAAAACCAGTGAAAGTGAAGTGCGCGCACGTCGTAATCAATTTAATCTGCATCCGGTTTATAAACGTGTCGATACCTGTGCCGGGGAATTTAATTCAGATACCGCTTATCTCTACTCTTGTTATGAAGAGGAGTGTGAAGCCAACCCATCAGATCGTAAAAAAATTATGATTTTAGGTGGCGGTCCAAATCGTATCGGTCAAGGAATCGAATTCGATTACTGCTGCGTGCACGCTGCGCTTGCTTTGCGTGAAAGCGGTTTTGAAACCATTATGGTTAACTGCAATCCGGAAACCGTTTCTACTGATTTTGATACTTCCGATCGTCTCTATTTTGAACCGCTAACACTTGAAGATGTGTTAGAGATTATTCATATCGAAAATCCGTATGGCGTCATTGTGCATTACGGTGGTCAAACGCCGTTGAAACTGGCCAATAAATTGCAAGAAAACGGCGTCAATATTATCGGTACTTCAGCCGACAGCATCGATGCCGCAGAGGATAGACAGCGTTTCCAACAGATCTTAAATGATCTTAAATTGAAACAACCGTCCAATCGTACTGCCAAAAATGCCGAAGAAGCGGTGAAATTAGCTGATGAAGTCGGTTATCCGTTGGTGGTGCGTCCATCTTATGTTTTAGGCGGTCGGGCAATGCAGATTGTTTATAATGTGGATGAACTTAACAAATATATGCGCGAAGCCGTACAGGTTTCCGAAGACAGCCCGATCTTATTGGATCACTTCCTTGATAACGCTATCGAAGTCGATGTTGACTGTATTTGTGATGGTAAACAGGTTGTGATCGGCGGTATTATGCAGCACGTTGAGCAAGCAGGTATCCATAGCGGCGACTCAGCTTGTTCTCTTCCGGCATATTCATTAAGTCAACAAATTCAGGATGAAATCCGCCGTCAAACCACTGAAATGGCATTCGCATTAAAAGTGGTTGGTTTGATGAACGTGCAATTTGCCGTTAAAGGCGACACAGTTTATGTGCTTGAAGTCAATCCGCGCGCCTCTCGTACCGTGCCTTTCGTCAGCAAAGCTACCGGTGTGCCTTTAGCAAAAATCGCCGCACGCGTGATGGCTGGAATTTCTTTAGCCGAACAAGGTGTCAACAAAGAGGTGATTCCGGAAAAATTTGCGGTTAAAGAAGCGGTATTCCCATTCATTAAATTCCCGGGTGTCGATACCATTTTAGGCCCTGAAATGCGTTCTACCGGTGAAGTAATGGGCGTAGGAGAAACTTTTGCTGAAGCCTTTATCAAAGCACAACTTGGTGCCGGCGAACATATTCCACACGGTGGCAAAGTGTTCCTCTCTGTTGCCGATCAAGATAAACAACGTTTATTGGATGTCGTCAAACAGTTACAAGCTCTCGGCTTCGGTTTATGTGCAACTTACGGTACAGCTAAATTCCTTGCCGAACAAGGCATTATTGTTCAACACGTGAATAAAGTTCGTGAAGGTCGCCCGCACATTGTTGATGCAATTAAGAACGGTGAAATTGCACTGGTTATCAACACTGTTGACGGCAAACCGGAATCTGTTGCTGATAGCCATTCTATTCGTCGTAGCGCTTTGCAGCATAAAGTGATGGTGTTGACCACAATGAACGGTGCTGCCGCTTTGGCAAACGGCTTACACAAACTTGATCAATTAAATATCTATTCATTACAGGGCTAGAATCAATAACGCCTTACCTTGCTTACTTTAGCGGGTAAGGCGTTTTATTTCTAAAAAAACGCAAACGTTTGCATTTTTTAATAGTAGATTGTCGCCGACTCAGGTAAAATTCTTCCCCTATTTTCCTTTCGTTATAATTTAAGGTATCTCAATGTCTAATATGCTTGAACAGCGTTTTGAACTCTCCGCCCGCAAAAGTTCTTTACGCCAAGAAATTATTGCTGGGCTCACAACATTCTTGGCAATGGTTTATTCCGTTATTGTTGTGCCGGGAATGTTAAGTAACGCCGGTTTTTCCGCTGAATCCGTCTTTATTGCGACCTGTTTAGTAACAGGTTTAGGTTCAATTCTTATCGGTTTTTGGGCAAATGCACCGATGGCTATCGGCGTGGCAATCTCATTAACCGCCTTTACCGCTTTTAGCTTAGTGCTTGGGCAACAAGTCAGTATTCCGGTAGCATTGGGTGCCGTTTTCTTAATGGGGGTTGTCTTTACATTAATTTCCGCCACCGGTATTCGTGCTTGGATTTTACGCAATCTACCAGCCAGTATCGCACACGGTGCCGGTATCGGAATCGGTCTATTCCTGCTTTTGATTGCTGCGAACGGTGTAGGTTTGGTGGTCGGTAATGATGCCGGTTTACCGGTTAAATTAGGTGATTTCACCTCTTTCCCAGTAATGATGGCTTTGATCGGTCTTGCCGCCATTATCGGTTTGGAACGTTTGAAAGTAAAAGGTGGCATTCTGTTAGTGATTATCGCCATCACCATTATCGGTTTAATTTTCGATCCTAATGTTAAATTTTCCGGTCAATTTTTCAAACTGCCATCTTTCGGTGAAACCTCTCATTTCTTACAGTTGGATATCACCGGTGCATTGCAACCAATGGTTTTACCGGCAGTGTTCGCCTTAGTAATGACAGCTGTTTTTGATGCAACCGGTACCATTCGAGCTGTTGCCGGTCAAGCCAATCTTTTGGATAAAGATGGGCAAATCATTAACGGTGGCAAAGCCTTGACGTCAGACTCATTAAGCAGTTTGTTCTCCGGCTTATTCGGCACCGCACCTGCAGCCGTTTATATTGAATCAGCAGCCGGTACTGCTGCCGGCGGTAAAACCGGAATCACCGCCATTGTTGTCGGGTTGTTATTCTTATTAATGTTGTTCTTCCAACCGTTAGCAGCTTTAGTGCCGGGCTATGCCACTGCACCGGCATTGATGTACGTTGGCTTATTAATGTTGAGCAATGTCGCTAAATTGGATTTCGATGATTTCGTTGCCGCAATGAGCGGTTTAATCTGTGCGGTATTTATCGTACTGACCGCCAATATCGTTACCGGCATTATGTTAGGTTTCGCCTCTTTAGTTATCGGACGAATCATTGCCGGTGAATGGCGTAAACTCAACCTTGGTACAGTCATTATTGCGATCATTTTAGTGATATTCTATGCCGGCCACTGGGCTATCTAATCTGAACTATTAGGTTTTGTCATTTCGACAAAACCTAATTTTCTTTGAAAAATAGGTTTTCAATGTGCGTTAACGCTAATTTTATGCTATTTTTAACTCTGTTCTATCCTAATTAGAAGGTTACTTTATTTATGGAAAAAGTGATTATCGATGAAAGCCAGTTTTTTCGTACGATCTCACGTATCTCCCATGAAATTATTGAAAAACACCAAACATTGGATGATTTAATCATCGTGGGTATTCGCCGTAGAGGCGCTGAAATTGCCGATCTTTTACGGCAGAAAATTGCGCAGCTGACCGGCGTAATCCTGCCCTATATGGAACTGGACATCACTTTTTATCGCGATGATTTGCAATATGCTGAATCGAGCGAATCTCCGGTTTATCACGGTGCTTCAGAAGCCATTAATATTCAAAATAAAAAAGTTATCCTAGTGGATGATGTATTATTCACTGGTCGAACTATTCGTGCGGCATTGGATGCACTGATTGATTTCGGTAGGGCTGCAAAAATCGAACTGGTGATTTTTGTCGATCGGGGACATCGTGAATTGCCTATTCGCGCCGATTATGTTGGTAAGAATATCCCAACTTCAAGGCAAGAACAGGTGCAAGTGAAAACAATGAAATATGATGGCTGTTATCAAGTGGATTTAATAAGGAACGATTAAGAACCTTTTTTTCATTTTGTCATCTAATGTGAAACGTAACATAGTACAAAACATAGCAAATAGGACAATAGGTTATGAAAACGAAATGGATCAAATTTTTACTGTTAGCAGGTTGTTTATCGTTAGCGACAACAGGTTATGCCGTAGAAAAGGTAGTGGCAACCGTTAATGGAACGCCAATCTTAAACAGCCAAGTCAAACAGGCTCTAGGTAAACGTGCCGACACTGCGGCTAACCGAGCGGCAGCATTGGATGATGTTATCGATGATATGTTGGTACAAAAAGCGATTAAAGATGCCAAAATCAGTGTTTCTCAACAACAAATTCAACAAATTATGCATCAAATCGCTAATGAAAACGGCTTAACCTATGGTCAATTCTTGGATGCGTTGGATTATCAAGGCATAGGTGAAGCCAAATTCCGTCAACAGATTGCTCACCAAATTATTATGGGGCAGGTTCGCAATAAGGCGATAAGTGAAAGTATCTCGGTTTCACGCGAACAAATCGAGAAATTAGGTAAGCAGATGTACAACGAAGCGAAACAAAAAGGTACGCTGAAAACAGTAAAATCGTCGCAATATCTTGTCAGTCATATCTTGATCAAAACTAATCCGCTGTTAAATGATGCTCAGGCGAAAAAACAGTTGTCTAGTTTGCGCAGTGATATTATCGCCGGTAAAACAACTTTCGCAGCAGCGGCTAAAACTTACTCCAAAGACTACCTTTCCGGTGCTAACGGTGGCAGCTTAGGTTGGAATTTCCCTGAAGTGTATGAACCGGAATTCCAATCAATGGTGAAAAACAGCAAAAAAGGTGTGATTTCTCAACCATTTAAAACGAAATATGGTTGGCATATTTTAGAAGTGGTTGATAAACGTGATGGTGATAAAACGAAAGAAGCCTATATGCAAAAAGCCTATCAGCAAGTGGTTAATCAGCAAGCAATGGAAGCCTCTAAAGATTGGGTGAAAACGTTGAGAAAATCAGCCGATATTAAGATTTTACAAAAATAATTGCTCGGTTATTCAACATTAAACGATTTAGTTATAATAGCGACCGCACACACTGTGTGCGGTTATTTTTTCTAGAAAAGAACTTGCTAAAACAACAATAAATACATTCTGTCGCCACCAACAGCAAGATTCCAACTATTGAGGAGATTTTGATGAATTCAAAAACACATTTAGGACATACGGCACGAAAACGTTTCGGGCAAAACTTTTTACACGATGATCAAATTATTCAAAGTATTGTTGCTGCGATTAATCCGCAAGCAAATGATTTTCTCATCGAAATTGGTCCCGGTCTCGGTGCCTTAACCGAACCGGTTGCTGAACAAATTGAACATTTAACCGTGATCGAATTGGATCGTGATTTAGCAGAAAGATTACGCCACCATCCGTTTTTACATCAAAAATTGACCGTTATTGAGCAAGACGTAATGCGTTTTGATTTTCAACAATTAGCACAGCAGTCAGACAAACCATTACGAATTTTCGGCAATTTACCTTATAACATTTCAACACCTTTGATGTTTCACCTTTTTCAAGATCACGATGTCATTCAAGATATGCATTTTATGCTGCAAAAAGAGGTAGTAAACCGTTTATGCGCCGGTCCGAATAGTAAAGCATACGGTCGTTTAACCATTATGGCGCAATATTTCTGCCAAGTAATTCCGGTATTGGAAGTGCCGCCATCGGCGTTCAAACCGGCACCGAAAGTGGATTCTGCTGTAGTTCGTTTGGTGCCGCATAAGGTTTTGCCTTATCCGGTAAAAGATCTCTACTGGCTAAATCGCATTTGTACTCAAGCCTTTAATCAACGCCGTAAAACATTAAGAAATTCATTGATGGATCTGTTTACGGCAGAACAACTGGTTGAATTAGAGATTAAACTGACCGATCGTGCAGAAAATCTCACTATTGCCGATTACGCTCGCCTCGCCAATTGGCTTGCCGATAATCCACCGCTTGTCGATGCCGGAACTGTCAATCAAGATGAGGAAGAATAATGGAATATATTACGTTATTGATCGGCATTGTCGGCATTCTTTGGGGTGCTGATCGTTTCACTGATGGCGCTATTGCCGTTGCTCGCCGTTTTCAAATTAATGAGTTAATTATTGGTTTAACCATTGTTGCTTTCGGTACTTCACTGCCTGAATTCATTACCAGCTTCTGGGGGGCATTAAAAGGTAATTCCGGTGTTTCTGTCGGCAATATTATTGGCAGCAACCTGTTTAATACTTTGGTTATTGTCGGTGCCAGTGCGCTCGCCTCACCTATTATGATCAAAGCAAGTTCGGTTAAAAAGGAGATTCCTTTTGCGCTGTTAGCCTCGTTAGCTTTCATTTTTCTCTGTTTTGATCGTTTACTAAACAATCAAGCGATAGACTTTATTTCGCGTGGTGATGGCTTAATTTTATTGCTGTTTTTCGCTATTTTCCTAAGTTATACCTTTGCTAATGCCAAGCAGGATCAATCAGAGGAAAGTGAACAGGATGAAACTACACCGCTCTCTTCATTAAAAATTGCATTCTACCTGCTGATTGGTCTAGCGGTATTAATTATCGGCGGCGATTTCTTTGTTTCCGGCGCGATTCAAATCGCACAAAATTTCGGGGTCAGTGATGCTGTCATCGGTTTAACCATTGTTGCCGGCGGTACTTCACTTCCTGAATTGGCTACATCTGTTTTTGCTGCTAAAAAAGGAAGTTCCGATCTGGCAATTGGTAACGTTGTCGGCAGCAATATTTTCAATATTTTCTTTGTAATGGGTGCCTGTTCAAGCGTATTTCCGCTTGCTGTCGGTGATATTTCTTATCTTGATTTCGCAATACTGATTATCAGTATGCTCTTACTTTGGCTATTTGCGGCAACAGGCAGAAAAATATCCCGAAGTGAAGGTGCGATACTGCTCGCAACTTATTTTATCTACCTCGCTTATTTACTCATTACACTATAAAGAGAAGGGGGAATTTATGGCGACCTATATTGTTGGTGATTTACAAGGTTGTTTTGATGAACTGCAACTGCTGTTACAACAAGTTCATTTTAATCCGGCACAGGATAAACTCTATCTGGTCGGTGATCTGGTCGCTCGCGGCGATAAATCGCTCGAATGCCTACGTTTTGTCAAAGCATTGGGTAAATCAGCACAAACCGTGTTGGGCAATCACGATCTGCATTTGCTTTCTACCGCTTTTGGCATTAAGAAAATCAAAGCAAAAGATCACGTTGATGCTATTTTTTCCGCACCGGATTTTAAAGACTTGATTGATTGGCTACGTCATCAGCCTTTACTGATTGATCGTTCCGATCTTGGTTTCGTCATTACTCACGCCGGTATCTGTCCGCAATGGAATTTGGCAACGGCGAAACAGTGTGCTGCGGAAGTTGAACAGGTATTGCAACAAGGTGATTATCTACAATTATTACGTGAAATGTATCAAAACTCACCGGATCTCTGGTCTGAAGATTTAAGCGGCATTGAACGTTTGCGTTACAGCATTAATGTTTTTACGCGTATGCGTTACTGCTATCCGGACAATCGCTTAGAATTTGCGTGTAAATTACCGCCAAATGAAGCGCCGGCACCATTAAAACCTTGGTTTGAATTAGAAAACCCATTGTATCAACAAACAGCAATTTTATTCGGGCACTGGGCAAGTCTGGTTGATTATCCAACACCAAAAAATATTTATGCGTTAGATACCGGCTGTGTTTGGGGTAATAGATTAACGATGTTACGTTGGGAAGATAAACAGTTATTTACTCAACAGGCTGTGAAAGCCTATTTTTAGGCATTAAAAAAGTCGCTATTACAAAAAATAGCGACTTTTTTTACGCTGGAATTATTTTACAGCGTCTTTTAAAGCTTTACCGGAAACAAATGCAGGCACTTTAGTTGCTGGGATTTTGATTTCTTTACCGGTTTGAGGATTACGTCCTGTACGTTCTTGGCGTTGGTTAACTTTAAATGTACCGAAACCAATTAATTGTACTGCGTCACCTGCTTTAAGGCTTTCAGTAATTGCTTCCAATGCTGCTTCCAATGCTGCCTTAGAATCCTTTTTACTTAACTTAGTTTTTTCTGCAATTACGTCCACTAATTCAGTTTTGTTCATAAATATTACCCTCTATATTTTACTGTGGTTTAGAAATTGAATAGATTCTCTTTCAATTTTCTTGAAAAAGCCGAGATAGCCTCGTTGGTGAACATCCCTTGATCCACCCCAGCTCAAGCCTTGTCTTGAGTGAACAGATTAATCTAACTTTAATCATATTAAAAGAGATTTATTACTAAAATTAGAAAAAAGTCACATTAATTGCTTAATTCAACTCCGATATTACTCATTTTTGTGGCACGGATCTCATTTTTCAAACCGTTAATCACCTCAATATCACGTTTTTCCAGTTCATTGAGTGTACGATAAATCGCCCATTGAATATCTAACTCATCAATAATTAACTCATTATTTTTCAATTCATCATCACTAAAATGGCGATTTTCTTCCGTTTCCAATAATGACACAATGGTTTGCAAAGATAACAAACTAATTCTTATTGCTTGCTCTAAACTTTCTCCACCAATTAGCGCGTGTAACAAATTAGATAATGCTTCACAAGCATCCACCGCCGGAACAATACCGAAAAAATCGTAGTCATTAATATTCGGGATAACTTGCTCAAACTTCTCCAACTGGTGTTCAAAATTAATATTTGCATTTTTAATAGTTAAATGTTCCCAAACAAGGTTCATAATATTATGGTAAACCTTTGCCTGCTGCGGTTGTTCGGTAATATTGCAAAACATCACAAAATTAGGATACATTCGTTCACACAAACAGGCCATAAAAACACACTGTTGCCAACTTTCCAAATTTGCCAAACGTTTTTGAATCGGGTTCCTCATATCTACCTCTTAGGCTGTCTTATACACTTTTGAAAAACGATGAATCGCATCAACAAACACTTTAGGACTTTCAACCGGCACATCTTGGTGAATGCCGTGTCCTAAATTAAAGACGTGTCCATAACCTTTACCATATCCAGCTAAAATGGCTTTAACTTCCTGTTCAATACGTTCTGCTGGCGCATATAAAACACTAGGATCCATATTTCCCTGCAACGCTACCTTATCACCAACACGCTCTTTTGCTTGCGCAATATCAATCGTCCAATCCAAACCTATTGCATCACATCCGGTATCTGCGATTGCTTCCAACCACAAACCACCACCTTTAGTAAATAAAGTAACCGGTACAATCCGCCCTTCAGATTCCCTAATCAAACCCTTAACAATTTTTTCCATATAACGCAATGAAAATTCACGATATTGTTGGTGAGCTAACACACCACCCCACGTATCAAAGACCATTACTGCCTGCGCGCCTGCTTTAATCTGTGCATTAAGATATAAAATCACACTATCTGCTAATTTATCCAATAAAGCGTGTAACAATGCTGGTTCGCTATAGAGCATTTTCTTAATCTTGGTAAACGCTTTGCTTGATCCGCCTTCTACCATATAAGTCGCTAATGTCCACGGACTACCTGAAAAACCAATTAATGGCACTTCACCATTCAATTCACGACGAATTGTTCTTACCGCATTCATCACATAGCCCAACTCCTGCTCCGGATCGGGAATCGGTAATTGATCTATATCCTCTTTACAATTAATTGGTTTTGCAAATTTAGGCCCTTCTCCTGCACCAAAACTCAAACCTAATCCCATTGCATCTGGAATGGTTAAAATATCAGAAAATAGAATTGCTGCATCGAGATCATATCTACGCAATGGTTGCAAGGTTACTTCACACGCCAACTCTGCATTACGACATAATGACATAAAATCACCGGCTTTCGCCCGAGTCGCCTTATATTCTGGCAAATAACGCCCTGCTTGACGCATCATCCAAACCGGTGTCATATCAACCGGTTGCCGTAATAAAGCGCGTAAATAACGATCATTTTTTAATTGGGTCATAAATTATTAATCCTCTGCACAAAGTGCCAATGTTGTTTTAATCAATTTGCGTGCAATTGTCCCCTCCTCCGGCAATAGAGGAAGCTCATCATCATAACGAAACCATTTTGCATCGTGAATTTCACTATTCTGTAAACGAATCTCACCACTGTCATAATCAGCCAAAAAACCAACCATTAATGAATTTGGAAATGCCCAAGGTTGACTACCAAAATAACGAATATTCTTTACTTTTAAACCAACTTCTTCGAAAATCTCTCGCTCAACAGTTTGCTCCAATGCTTCCCCCTCTTCGACAAAGCCTGCCAATGTGGTGTAAATTCCGCCGATATGGCGTTGATGATTTGCCAATAAAATCTCTTTTCCTCTTCTAATAGAAACAATAATTGAAGGGCAAATCACCGGATAATGACGATAGCCACATTTAGGACATTCCACAGCAAATTCACCAGTTGTCAAATAGGTTTTCTCGCCACATTTTCCACAATAACGGTGTGTTTTAAAGAAATAATTCAACGCCACACCTCGATTTAATAGATTAAATTCCTCTTCTTTACGATAAAGCTGTGAACGCAACGATACATACTCGCGTTGCTCATCATTAGGAATCTCTTCCACCAACCATAATGGGTGTTGGTGATATTCACCAATTACACAACCAAATAACCCTTCTACTCCATATAATGCTGCCTCTCCATAAGGCAACTCTCCCTGCTGCAAATAAATTGACGATCCTTGCGTTAATAACCAATATCCTTGATCCTGTTTGTGAATAGCCTGCATCATTATTTACACCTCTTTAATGATTGAACTTCGACCTTTCTCCAATTTTTACAGGCTATTATAGCGAAATTCCGTCTATTCCGTTGTTTTTTTACTTTGAGGTAAACAAGGAAAAGAATTGATGGAAGCGTATAGTACATACAACGATAATAACTAAGAATTTAAGGATACGATTATTTACAAATATTTAGCACAACACTGTTTAAATTTTCTTCCTGAATGACAGAAACAGGGCTCTTTTAATCCCCATTTAGTGGCAACTGTCGGATCTAAAAAATACCATTGTTGCGCAATCCGCACAAAAACAGATAATTCGTGGTGTGTCATTCGTTTCTTTTGGTGCAGAAAAAAAGCTTTAAATTCGACCAGTGCGTGATGATTATCCATTTCCGGTACGACCTTCACGATCTCCAATCCGTCCCATTGGGTATTTAACGCCCATTGATGTAACGCTTTGCTATTTAGTAGTGATTGCTGTACTGGTGCTGTCGTCTTTACAATATAATCAATCTCTGCCAATACAAATGCCGAATAGCGGGAACGCATTAATTGTTCTGCAGTTGCTGCTTTTTTTTGATATAGATGTAATGGCTGACAACAGTCTTGATATTCAAATCCAGATTGGCAAGGACATTGCATATTATGGTTTCCTTTCATTGTTCTAATCTCTTTTATGTTTCCGTATAGCAGAACACGATGCATTTACAAACATCAAATGTTAAAAAAACTTACATTTTATATCATTATTATTCACATAACGGCAAAAGTGTTATAAAAAATGCAAGTTTTTTTTCAGTTTATCGATCAACCTCACATAATCCATTTTTTTATCATAAAAACGTTTCTAAATAAAAATTTTTATTGATATATTTTCTATGCAATCGTTACCGATAGTGCAATTTTTGTTTAAATTACATCAACTATAGGTGAATTATTATGATTCTGCAAACGTATACAGGAAGAAACACTGACGAAGTATCTAGAATTATGGGAGAGTTAGTTGGGACGGTCGTAATAAAGAGTCTATTTAACGGCTATGGCATTTTCAAAGATTCTCATATGTTTGCTATCTATAGAAATAATGTTGTTTATATTCGAGCTGTTGGAGAATTAGCAAAACTTATCATTCAACTTGGAGGTGTTCCCTATCCATATACATCACCTTCAAATATGTATTTCTATCTACCTAAAGAAATTACTGAAGATAAGCAAAAATATCGTTCATTGATATTACTTTCTATAGAACAAGTCAAACAGAAAAAACAGCAAACTAAGAAAAAACGCCAATCTCGTATTAAGGATCTACCAAACCTTAATTTCAAACACGAGTTGTTATTGAATCGTGTTGATATAAAAAATGTCCGTACACTAAGACAGATAGGGGCGATAGAAACTTATATTCGGATCAGAAAATTGATTGGTAATGTCCATCTAGATCTATTTTGGAAACTCATTGGCGCATTGCAGCACAGATATTATTCACTTATTACGTATGAGGAGCGATTACAACTATTACAGGAACTCAATTTCGCACTAAAAAATGCGAATTTATCTGAAGAATCAATGAAATTCAGGAGGTAACTTTGTGTCTTAATAAGACTTAATCTGGAATTGCAAAATTCAACAAAATATTGGGTGTACTAGTCGGTAATATTATAATGTTAAATACCTGTTGATACATTTATTAACAGGTATTTAATTTTTTCATCACACCACAGTTGCATTAAAGCCATCTTACTCTTTTCGTCTGTGGAAACCGCTGAACTGGAAACGTATGTCAATGAAAAAAACAAGCTACCGCACCACCGGTGTAAAACTCGGTGATCAGCTGTTTACTGCCTACAAAAGCTTTGATTATCACGCCGGTCGCAGTGTTTATAGCCGCATTTAGATAATTACCCTGAAGTCTTAGCCCATCAATTTGCCAAACAGGAAAATGGGTGAAGAAAGTTTTAAATTAGATTTTGCAAAATTTGAACGTGAGTTCACAGTAGGTAAAAAAGCATTAGGATTGACAAGTAAATACCCGTTAGGATAATGATTATGCAATGGTCGGCACTAATCTGCATTACGCCGCACTACATCACTTTGGCAGCACAATCAAAGCAAAACGGTCAAAACACCTGAAATTTAGGGGCGGTACAAAAAACAGGTTAATATTCCAGCTCGTCCATTAGCTTCATCTAATGAAGAATAACCGCCTTTTAACATCCATTCATATTTAAAACTCCTAAACCAGCGTTCCATCGGTGCATTATCTCAACAATTTCCCCGACGACTCATACTTTGTATCAAACCGTGCCGTTTTACACATTGGATAAATGCCTCACTTCCATAAATACTGCCTTACTCTGAGTGAAATAACATCCTCTCCGTTCTTTCCGTTGTTAGCATTGTATGATTTAATGCATCAACCACTAACGTTGCATCATGCTGTTTCTGCAATCGCCAACCCACGACTTGACGTTGTGCTAAATTCATCACTATCGCTAAATAATGCCATTCCCCCTGCACTTTGAGATAAGTAGTATCACCACATAACACCGTTGTCTCTGAGTGGGGACTAAATTGCCGATTTAACACATTATTAAACAATGTGGACGCTTTCTCTGATGTGCCCGAACGCCAACGCTTTCGTGGCTGTTTACTGACTAA
>NZ_JPXY01000021.1:0-64515 GCF_000771895.1 Gallibacterium genomosp. 2 | reverse complement strand
ACGGTGCCAGAAGTAAACGACAGCAACAGCAACGGTGTATTAGATACAACGGAAGCGAATATTGATCGTTTGTTGGCTGATGCGAAGCAGAAAGCGACAGACGTACAGAAGTTAAAACAACAAATTGAGTCGAATGGTGTAGTTACTGCAAAAGAGAAAGCTCAGTTAGATCAGGCGATTAAAGATGCTCAAGATGCGAAGGATGCAGTAGATGCTGAGATTGCTAAATTACCAAATGGTTCATATAGAACGACCCAAGAAGGTGGGTCAGCAAAAATTGTTATTCCTAATACTTTAGGTGTTACCCCAATCCCAACAGGTAAACCAGCAGTGGTGGTTGGTAGTGGTTTAGATGCCGATAGTAATGATGTAATAGATAAAGCAGAGTTAGGTGAGTCTGGTGGTCAACCAAATCCGGTTACAGTGAATGTTGGCTTTAATGATGTGAAAAATGTGAAAGCGGGCGATATCTTGACTGGTAAAATTACCGTTGGTGATAAGGTTTATTATATTAATTCAGATAAATCGCTAACGGAAACGCAGCCTGCGAAAGGTTATGCTTTGACAGCAGATGATATTCGCGACGGCATTTCATTGAATGTACCAGTGCAAGATGGGTTCCAAGGTCAGCTTTCTGTATCGGATGTAACGGTGAAAGATGCTGAAAACCAAGGTAATAATACGACTGCAGAACAACAATCTGTACAGTTGGATATTACTGATGCACCAACAGTTATGATGGCATTAACTCAAGATACTGGAAGTTCGAAAACAGATAAGATCACTAACAATGGTGAATTGAGTTTCACTCCGCCACAAGGTTATGTCATTGATTCTATTACAGTGAATAACAAGCCTGTTCAGTTAGTAGAAGGTAATAAGATTACTTTACCGGAAGGTCAGTACGATGAAGGTTCAGTAGTTGTAACTATTCGTAATGAAACAACAGGGCGAACAGCAACGATATCTAATAGTGATCGCTATGTGGTGGATACGACAACGCCAAGAGAGCCACAAATTGATGCACCAGCTGGAAAAGATACAACAATTGTATTGCCTACTGATGCTGATATTGGTGATGTGTTTAAGGTGAAGATTACTAAACCGGGTGAAGCTGCAAATGAAATTGAATACCGTAAGGCAGAAAATGGTTGGGTGCTACAAGGAAGTTCAGTAGAGGGTGTGAACCTTGCAAATGATATGATTACGATTGCACAAAATAGTACACCAGTCGGCACAACTATTAATGCAACAGTAACTGACGTTGCAGGTAATTCCGCATCGGCAACTGAGGCAACAGTTAAAGAAATACCAGATCAGGATAAAGATGGTTATACCGATGATGAAGAGGCAAAAGCAGGATCTAATCCTAATCTAAATAGCTCTACGCCTAAGACCTTAGCTGTAGAAGCTTATGAGAAAGCGAAAGAAGCATTTGAGGCATTTAATGCTCAAAAATCAGTGCTTGCTGAACATGGCTTTACGGCAAATGAGGTAAATGCGCTTAATAAACAGTTGCTGCCATTATCAGAGTTGAAAGAAAATGCAATTGCAGCAGTGGAATGGGTGCATACAGATGATGATAAGCAAGATTTAGTGAGCAAAATTAATGCCTTAGAAGCAGTAGTGCCAGATGTAACTAATGCGGCCGATGCAGTTTGGCAAGCGAATAGTAGAACTACGCTTTTATATCGAGCATTTTGGAAAACTATGACCCCTAGTGCTAAATATCTTGATGATTATGCATCAGAAAATGGGGGGATTGTTACTATTAATGCAACAGATATTCCTATTAAAGATACTTTAGGTGGAGAATCATTTACGATTAAACTTGCGCCAACAGACGGATGGAAGCAAGGAACACCAACGCCATCAAGTGCATCTATTTCTGAGTATCGTGTAGATGAAAATGGAAATATGCAAATTCGTATTGATCCTGAGGTTGCAAAAAAAATTAGTGAGACAACTCAACAGTTTTTTAATGTGGTGACTGAAGATGGTACTAAATTGACACTGCTGGTTCCATTTACAAATCCAAATAAGGGTGGGAATGGTATTGATGTGGTTAGTGTTAGTATTGAGGATGATGAGAACCCAATTACAGAGGTAGTAGAAAAAGATGGAACAACTAATGACACTAGCTGGTCTAAAATTCTCGTTGGGGTTAAGAATAAAGTTTCATCAGGTGGAAATTTAGATGGTTGGGTAGTGAAATTAGAGATCATTGATACTAATGAGCCAGATCAGGTACGTTGGTCAGATACAAAAGGCAATCAGACAGCGGGAGAAAAAACACTTACATTTGATGCGAGAGGTTTTAATCCAGAAGATGGGCATACCTATATTTTGAGAGCTAGCTCTTATAATACTAATGATACGACTGTTTTGGGGACTTATACTATTTACAGTAAGGCAGAAAATAAAGTAACGTTAGATACTACACCGCCGGCGGTAGAACATCATATTTATGCCGATGAAGCAGGAAAATTGCACGTTGAATTTACCTTTAAAGAAGATAGTCTTAAAGTGTGGAGAAAAGATGGTGCATTGTCTAATCCGGAGATAGATGTTTTACAAAACTATAGCAGTGCAGTAGATGTATCCCAGAAAGATCATAAATGGAGTACAACAATTAGAGATGGGGAATCAACATTTGTCTTCTATGATAAAGAAGGGAATTCCCAAATTGTTGATTTATTAAAAGATGCAAAAGTGCTTCGTTTGGCTCGTTTAACCACTGATATGACGAGTGGTACTGGACCGAATGATGCGGAAGTTGATGGTAACGCAGCACAAACGTCTTCGGGTGCTGGTATCAAGACATCAGAAGATAAAGACAATATCATTATTCTTCGTCAGAAACAGGGTGGTGATGGGTTTGGTGGCTTTATTGATGGAGGCACTGATCTTTCAGAGTATAAAGCGACTTTAAAAACCTATGATCACGATGATCTTATTGATGTTGTTGGTATGGGAGGTCATACTGATGTGATTACTGGCGGAGGTGATGACACGTTAATCTTGCGTAAAGGTATGAGTGGTTATGGACCTTATGGTTATCCGGGTGGTTCATTTGATGGCCCTCAGCGTATCTTAATGGGCACCGGTAATGATACTTTTAGTATTTTCGGTGTCTTTAAAGACAGCTATGGTATGAATAATACAACTGCGAAAGTATCGATGGGCGATGATGATGATACCATTTCAATTACTCGTTCAATTGAAGCGGATCATGATAGTGAGCGACCATATTCTAACTATTTTAGTCTTGGTGCTGGAAACGATAAGATGACAGTAGGTGGAACGATTACTGATACAGCTCCTCAATTGGCATCAAATATTATCGATCTTGGTTCAGGAAGTGATGTTCTGACGGTAGGCGGAGAGTTGCAAGATGATGTGTTAATTCTTTCAAAAGACAGTAGCACAATTACTGTAGGGGGAATTGGCGGACAAGCTAATGTAACTATGTTGCTTGGCGCAGGAGATGACACTGTAACTGTGCGTAATAGTGTTAATTACTCTGAAGCCAGAGATAAGGCAATCTTTAAAGAGATTTATGATGCCAGCTTGAAATATACTGGTGCTTATCAAGACGATGTGCGTTCTTGGTATGAAGAGAGTAAAGATGCATTAGCTAAGTTGCCGGATAATAACTATATTATTAATCTTGGTGATGGTAATAATACTATGAGTGTTGGCGGCAATATGATCCATGCAAAAATTGAGTCTGGCTCAGGCAAAGATACGGTAACTATTAATACTTGGGTTCTTTCATCAAATAATATTAAACTTGGTGCAGGAAATGACTCCATTTCGATTAACTCTATGTTCAAAGATGATAGTATCTCTGGTCAATCATTGATTTATGGTGGTGAAGGTCGAGATACAATTAATCTTGGTACACCAAATAGTGATTCAAATAAAGTAAGGTTGGAAATGTATGGTGATATTGGTGGTAACAATATTGATGTTTCTAGCATTGAGGTCTTTAATTTGAATGGTAAAGGTGGAACACTCATTATCGGAAACAAAGGAGATATTGTTAGTGGCAATGCTTCAACAATTGGTCCGATTGAAGTTCATGGAAAGAATACTGATAATGTGAGATTACATAGTAGCTGGAAGAAAGTAGAATCAACGGACAATAGCGTTGAGAAATATGAATATAAAGATACTGGTATTTATGTATTCATTGACGAAGCTATCAAGGTTGATCAATTTTGATAGTAGTTGCCTAATAAATTAATCTTGAAATAGATTAAGCAAATATGAATCAGCCCATCAAGCTTCCCGCTTGATGGGTTTTTCTTTTGTATTTGATTTGTTTTTTTCTTCTGTATTAATCACCAATAACCGCTTGTGCAATTTGTTCAAGCAAATTTTTATAAATAGTGCTGCCTTCAGTAGCACTTACTTTAATTTCAATAATAGTAGCGGATTTACGCATATAAGCCGTTTTGAGGGTAGAACTTAAATCTGCCCAAGTATAAGGCCGTGCATAATTTAGCTCAAACATATTGGCGATTTGTGAAAACTCTAAATGATGTGGTAAGCGATAATATTGTTCTTTAGCTTCATTTTCTACTGGCAACATATCAAAAATTGCACCGCCATTATTGTTAATTACAAAAATTATGGTAGGCAATTTAACCTTTCTGAATAAGGCAAAAGAGTTGAGATCGTGCAGTGCGGAAATGTCACCGATAAAAGCGATCAAAGGGCGTTGATGAGCAATAGCAACACCAGCAGCGGTAGCCAATAAACCATCGATACCGCTTGCTCCTCTATTGGTATAAATCGGATAGTTATTAGGCAGTTTGCATAGTGCATCAACTAAACGTACAAAAAGACTATTACCAAGGAAAAGTATGCCATTTGTTGGCAGTAAGCGCTCTAGATGATGAGCCAATGATGCTTCGTTTAAATTGCTGCCAACTTGTTGTTCAATAAATTTATCACAAAATTGTGATAGTGCTAACGGTTCAAGCAACCACGGTTTTTGTCTGAGTGGTGGATGCGCACGCAACCAATGGTGAGCTTTAGCGTGAAAACGGGTTTGTTGATGATGTGCCGGATCAAGACGGCGTTGTGAAGCATCAACTAACCAATATTCACCTTGAAACGCTGCTAAAAATTGATTAATTCGTTTACTTACAATGCCACTACCAAGTTGAATCACAATATCCGCTTGCAGTAATTGTTGAAAAACCGTTTTATTTGCTAACCAAATATCGGCGTAAGGCAATGTCGCTTCAACAGTGGATTGTACATCCGTTAGTAATACCCAACCCATTGTATTAACCCAAGTGCTAATTCCCATACTTTGTTCCAATGGCAAACGTCCGACAACGACAATTCCCCGTTTTGTTCTCCATAGATCCCAATTTTCGTGGATCAGCACTTCGACTTGATTTTCCGGATGTTTCACCCACGGTTTTTGGCTGTGTAACCAAGAACTTAGCGGTTGTAACCACGAATGGTTGTCAATTTGTTGCAGATTCGCTTGGTAAAGTGGTTCGGCGAACGGCACATTAATATGTATGACGCCGGGGGTAAGTTGTTGTTGATAACAGGCTTGATCTAATGTGGATACTAACCAATTGGCGCTGTAATCTTGACTTGGTTTCGGCAAATTAATTTCAGCAATCGGATAGTGAGCAAAGATTTTTTGTTGGCAAATAGCTTGGTTTGCGCCACATTCGATTAATTCAATCGGACGATCAGCGGTTAATACGATGAGGTTAGTTTGTGTTTGGTAGGCCTCAATAATGGCAGGATAAAGGTTGGCTACCGCAGTTCCGGAGGTAACAATAATGGCAACCGGTTTTTGCGTTGCTTTGGCTAAACCAAGAGCAAAAAAGCCTAAACCACGTTCATCAAAGTGAGTATGACAGGTTACACGACTTTCATCCTGTAATCGTGCCGCTTCGAGTGTAAGTGGTGTTGAACGTGAACCAGGTGCAATGCAGATATGATGCACGCCGTAACGGAGCAGTGATTCTAAAATGACTTTAGACCAGCAACGGTTAAATGTACTGATAGACATTGTATTCTCCTTATTTTATTTGAGCTCAAACAGGGAGAGTAATCCGGACATTTTTCTTTCTATTTCTAGCCACTCTTCATCTGCTTGAGATTCTTTAACAATGCCGGCACCGGCAAAGAGGTGTAATTGTTGATTAGTGAGTTTTGCGGAACGTAGTCCAACACAAAATTCAGCAAAAGATTGTGTGATAACTCCGATTGCTCCGGCGTACCAGTTGCGTTGAAACGGTTCATTGTTCTTAATGAATGACAATGCCGGTTGTCTTGGATAACCGGCAACCGCAGCGGTCGGATGTAATGCGAATAATGGTTCCCAATATTGATGTTGCGGCTGCAAGGTTGCCTTAATCGGATGACAGAGGTGCTGAACTTTGCGTAATTGGCGTAATTGTACCTTACCGACTTCAATTGTCTGACAATAAGGTTGAATTTTTTGACAAATATCATCAACAACAAATTGATTTTCCAAGCGATTTTTTTGATCTTGCAATAACCATTGTTGATATCGTCGTTGTTGTTCATCTGTTTCGCCAATGGGGGCGGTACCAGCAAGTGCTTCGGTTTGAAAATCTGAATCAGTGCGGCAGTATAAACATTCTGGACTGGCACCTAAAAAAATAGAATGTGCTGATTCAGCAATCGCAAAGTGGTAACAATGCTGATTAGTTTGACGACTTAATGCTAGCAAATCATAACCATTGAGTGGTTGATTGAGTTGAAATACTGTTTCACGAGCTAGAACCACTTTATTGAACTGCTGTTGTTTGATCGCATTTAATGCGTTTTGGATTAACTGCCGCCATTGAGATTGAGTACTACTTTGATGGTGTAGTATCGGTGTGATGTCCTTGATCTCGTTACAAGTTTGAGGATGCGGCAGTTGTTGTAGAATTTGCAACAGTTGTTGTTTTTCTTGTTGCCAAATTCTTTGATTAAACAATAGCTTAACAGTTAATTTTTGTTGTTGATAATGTAAATAAATACGAGGCAAAATGAACTTTACTTCACCTAAAAATTGGACACCACCGACAAGGTTAAAATGGGGATAGTCTTGTTTAAATGTGGTTAATTCTTCAAACGAGGTGATGTGGCTTACCGCACCGACAGCAGCGATTTCATATTGCTGTTGGCGTTGTTGCAAATAAAATTGTGGAAATACGGCTTGCCCTTTCAACCAAGCGATAAGATCAATGTTTGAAGCCTCTATGGATGCTTGGATTTCACCAAAGCGGCGGCAATCAGGTTGATAAATAGCAATCTGCGTAGTGAGTAATGATTTTAGTTGTTGAAATACATCCATTGTCAATAGCTATTCTATTTATCCAAATGTTATAAAAGCGGTAATTTTACCGTAATTTCAAATAAAGTTCTTGAAAATCTTTCTAAGCTCAAAAAATTAGCGTAAAGTAACCCATTATTGTTAATAAATTGTTTAAGGTGACAGTGATGGATGTTTTCCCAAAATCAGATAAATTAGAACACGTTTGTTATGATATTCGTGGGCCGGTGCATAAAGAGGCTTGTCGTTTAGAAGAAGAAGGGCATAAGATTTTAAAGTTGAATATTGGTAATCCGGCGCCATTCGGTTTTGAAGCACCAGATGAAATCTTAGTGGATGTGATCCGCAATTTGCCGACAGCACAGGGATATTGTGATTCCAAAGGTCTTTATTCCGCACGCAAAGCGATCGTGCAATATTATCAATCAAAAGGACTGCTTAATATTGGGGTCAATGATGTTTATATCGGTAACGGTGTATCAGAATTGATTACGATGTCAATGCAAGCACTTTTGAATGATGGGGATGAAGTGTTGATACCAATGCCTGATTATCCGTTATGGACAGCAGCAGTAACACTTTCCGGTGGTAAAGCAGTGCATTATTTATGTGATGAAGAACAGAATTGGTTTCCGGATATAGAAGATATTAAGCAGAAGGTTTCTCCTCGCACAAAGGCGATTGTGATTATTAATCCGAATAATCCGACCGGAGCGGTTTATAGCAAAGCATTATTATTAGAATTAGCGGAAGTGGCTCGTCAAAATAAATTGATTGTCTTTGCGGACGAAATTTATGACAAAATTTTATATGATGGTGCTGTTCATCATCACATTGCAGCATTAGCACCAGATTTATTAACAGTTACCTTGAATGGCTTATCTAAAGCCTATCGAGTCGCTGGATTCCGTCAAGGATGGATGGTGCTTAATGGCCCGAAAAAGGCGGCTGCCGGCTATATCGAAGGCTTGGATATGTTGGCATCAATGCGGTTATGTGCTACCGTGCCGATGCAACACGCCATACAAACAGCGTTGGGTGGATATCAAAGTATTAACGAATTTATTTTGCCGGGTGGGCGTTTGCTGGAACAGCGCAATAAAGCGTATGAGATGATTAATCAAATTCCCGGTATCAGTTGTGTTAAACCTCAAGGCGCAATGTATATGTTCCCGAAAATTGATACAGAAATGTATAACATCCACGACGATGAAAAATTTGTGTTTGATCTTTTAACTCAAGAGAAAGTGTTGTTGGTTCACGGACGGGGATTTAACTGGCATAAGCCGGATCATTTCCGTATTGTAACCTTACCATATGTCCATCAAATTGAAGAGGCAATGACCAAACTTGCCAGATTCTTAACACATTATCATCAATAATTTCCTTCTGATCCCGTTTAATGCCAAAAGTGTAGTAAGCGGGATTTTTTTGCCATTAGTTAATTAAATATTTTTAATATAAAAATAATAAAACAACTTTTCAAAAATAAAGAAACAGAATATTATTTAATAGGATTTTTTGATTAAGGAGGAAAAAATGTTAGAGAAATTTAATTTATTAGGGAAAGTGGCAATTGTTACAGGATGTAATACTGGATTGGGGCAAGGAATGGCTTTGGGTCTTGCTGCCGCAGGCTGTGATGTTGTCGGAGTAAATCTGAGTGATGCTTCAGAAACTGCAGAAAAGATTACGGCATTGGGCAGACGTTTCATTAACTTACCGGCAAATTTAATGAAACAGGATCAAATTACTTCGCTCGTGGAAAAAGCAGTCGAAGCTTTTGGTAAAGTTGATATTTTAGTAAATAACGCAGGCATTATTCGTCGTCAGGATACGATTGAGTTCAGTGAAAAAGATTGGGATGATGTAATTAATATTAATTTAAAAAGTGTCTTTTTCTTCTCTCAAGCAGTTGCAAAACAGTTTATAAAACAACAATCTGGCGGTAAGATTATTAATATCGCTTCAATGCTTTCATTCCAAGGTGGTATTCGTGTTCCATCTTATACTGCATCTAAAAGTGGAGTGATGGGGATTACGCGTCTAATGGCCAATGAATGGGCAAAATATAACATTAATGTTAATGCGATTGCCCCTGGTTATATGGCAACGGATAATACCGCAGCATTACGTAGTGATGAATCAAGAAGCAAGGAAATTTTAGAGCGTATTCCGGCAGGAAGATGGGGACTGCCAGAAGATGTTGCTGGGCCTTGTGTATTTTTAGCTTCTGCTGCTTCTGATTATATTAATGGATATACAATTGCAGTAGATGGTGGTTGGTTGGCAAGATAGTTATACATAGTGAGGTATCAATAAATGGAGAAAAAAATTGCAATTTTAGGTGAATGTATGATTGAACTCTGGAACGATAATGACTGTTATCGTCAGGGATTTGCGGGAGATACGCTTAATACGGCGATTTATCTTTCTCGATTGTTGGGTACTTCAGCAAAAGTGTCCTATCTTACTGGAATAGGGAAAGATGATTTAAGTCGGGCAATGATCAATTATTGGCAACAAGAAGATATAGATACTGATGCGGTCGCTGTCGTTGCCAATAAACAGCCCGGCTTATATATGATTAAAACTGATTCTCAAGGTGAGCGTCGGTTTTTATATTGGCGTAATGATGCTGCTGCACGTTACTGGTTAGCAGATTTGTCTATTAATGAAATAGCAAATCTGCTTTCTGGCTATTCTTATCTCTATTTGAGTGGTATTAGCTTGGCAATTTTGCCGAATTGTGATCGGCAGAAGTTATTGGAAGCAATCGTACAGGCTGACATAGAGGTGATTTTTGATAATAATTATCGTCCGGCATTATGGGAAAATGTTGAAGTAGCAAGAGATATTTATAAAAGGATATTGGCGCTGTCTGATATTGCATTTTTAACCTTTGAGGATGATCAGGCTCTGTTCGGTTTTACTGATTATGAACAGTCTATTCAACAAGCATTGGAATTAGGTGTGAAAGAAGTCGTGGTGAAAAGAGGGAAAGAGCCTTGTGTAATAGCCACTAAATCGGAACGTTATCAAGTAGAAGCTACACGTGTAGAAAAAGTGGTGGATACCACTGCTGCCGGTGATTCTTTTAGTGCCGGATATTTGGCAAAACGCCTGCAAGGCGGAACCATTGTGGAATCAGCACAAGCAGGGCATTTGTTGGCTGGAACAGTCATTCAACACAAAGGTGCGATTATTCCGAAAGTTGCAATGCCATCAATCTAATTATGGCTTTGTAGAGCAGGATAGCCATAGAAACCTAAGCGTTCGGAAATGTGCTTTCCTGCTTGCTGTAATAAATTGACTAAATATGGGCGATCCTTTTCTTTAAAGCGGATTGTTGGTAAAGAAATTGATATGCCTGCAATAATTTGCCCCAATCTGTTATAAATCGGTGCGGCAATACAGATTAAACCTTCTTCTTGTTCTTCATTATCTTCGGCATAATGATTTTCCCTTACTGAATGTAACTCCGGAATTAATTTTTCAACATTATCAACTGTATTTTTGGTCGATTGTACCATATCAACATCAGCCAAAATTGTACGAACTTCATCATCAGATACTCCGGATAACAGAATTTTTCCAATAGCTGTACTATAAAGAGGATTTCTTCGCCCTATTCTAGATTGCATTCTAAGATTATATTTTGAATCAATTTTATGCATATAAACAATTTCGTGCCCTTCGAGAATCCCTAAATGCAATGCTTCACCGGTTTGTTCTGCAATATATTGCATCTCTTTATCTGCAAAAGAGATAAGATCAACATATTCTAATGATCTAGCACTTAGCTCAAATAGTTTTAAACTTAATCCATATTTATCACTATCATCTTCCTGATAAACATACCCTAAAGTTTTCATTGTTTGTAGAAAACGATAGGTTGTGCTTTTTGACATCATTAATTTCTGAGACAGTTCGGTTATTCCGATATCTTTTTGTTCCGATAGGATTTCTAAAATACTGAATACTTTCATTACTGAAGCTACGGCTTCAGGTGCATTTTCTTTTTTCATATTTTTACAGGCATCAAATTTTATATCATTAAAGATGTTAAATTATAAACAATTGGTTATTAATTAGGAATATCCCGAAGCTTAATCAAGCATTATTCATTATCTCAAGTTAACTTGAGGGGGATATGTTTGTCTAAAATACATAATTAAAGAATTATCTTCCATAAAAATAAAACATTGTTTTAATTTTTTTAGATCTTTATCACAAATTTTGAATTTTTTGATAGACGATACAAAAAAACTAATTTAGAGTAATTCTAATTTTTTAGGAGGTAAAAATGAAAATTTTACACAATATGCATCCAGAGGATGCTAAACATTACGATACAACACGTCTTCGTGAAGCCTTTCTTTGTGAAGATTTATTCCTAACCGGCAAGATTAATGTTGTTTATAGCCATATTGACCGTTTAGTTGCCTTGGGTGCTATTCCAAATAGTGGGGAAATATTATCGTTAGATGAAGTGATTGATAAAAAATCATTTGGTACAGAATTTTTCTTAGAACGTAGAGAATTAGGAATTATTAATTTAGGCGGTACAGCGGTTATTACTACTAAACAAGGAAGTTTCACTGTAGGGCATTTAGATGCAATTTATTTAGGTAAAGGAACAGAAGAGATCACTTTTTCATCTCAAGATGATAAATCTCCGGCTGTGTTATATGGATTAAGTGCGCCTGCTCATCGCACATTTCCTAGTAAGTTGATTAAATATGTTGATGCCAGAAAAGTCAAATTAGGGACATTAGAAAATTCCAATGCCCGCACAATTAATCAATATCTTCATCCTGAAGTTTTGGAAACTTGTCAATTATGTATGGGAATGACTGAATTAGAAAAAGGTAGCGTATGGAATACGATGCCTGCTCATACACACGAACGCCGTATGGAGGCGTATCTCTATTTTAATATTGAACCCGATCAAGTAGTGTTCCATTTCTTGGGAGAACCAACAGAAACCCGTCATATTGTTGTTCGCGATAAACAATTAATTATTTCACCAAGTTGGTCTATCCATTCAGGTTGTGGTACGAAAAATTACAGTTTTGTGTGGGGTATGGTTGGCGAGAATCAAACTTTCGATGATATGGATTTTGTTTCAATGCAGGATTTACGTTAGCACTATTTTAAAAATTTATGAATTATCCACTATAGGAGAGTAATTATGAAAGTCTTCAAATTATCTAAAAAAGCAACTCTTTTTGCGGCTGCTATTACGGCGATTTACTCCTCTTCTGTTCTAGCGGCAACAGAGGTAAAAATTGCTTTTAACCAATCTGATAAACATCCTCAATATCAAGCATTGCAACAATTTGGAAAAGAACTTTCCAAAGCAACGGATGGTCGTTATAAAGTGAATGTTTTTCCTAATGAATTATTAGGGAATCAGAGAGCTTCATTAGAATTAGTGCAGAATGGAGCTATCCAAATGGCTGTTGTTGCTAATCCTTTAGTGGAAAATTTTGATAAAACCTTTGCGGTATTAGGTATTCCATATGTTTATGCCAATACTGCACATCAAGAGAAAGTGTTTACTTCTGGAATTTTAGATGATTTGTTTGCTTCCACTAAGAAGTTCGGTTTTGAGGTATTAACTGCTTATACTGCAGGTGCGAGGAGCCTTTATACCAAAGGTGGCCCAATTAAATCTAAAGAAGATTTGAAAGGTAAAAAAATCAGAGTATTACAGTCAGATACAATGATTAAAATGCTATCCTGTATGGGCGGTACAGGAGTTCCAATGAACCAAGGTGAAGTTTATACGGCAATTCAACAAGGGGTATTGGATGGTGCAGAAAATAATGAGATTACCTATGCGGATTTGAAACAATATGAAGTAGCACCGTATTTTTCTCGTACAGGACATTTACGCGTAGCAGATTTATTGGTTGTGAGTGATGCTTTTCTTTCCACTATGACGCCAAAAGATCAGGAAACTTTGAAAAAGCTTGCTAGAGAAAGCACTAAAAAAGAATTTGAGTTATGGAATGATCAAATTAAAACTGCGGAAGCTTTTGCAAAAGAGAAAGGAGCTACTTTCGTTGAAGTAGATACAACACCATTCCAAGAAAGTTGCAAACCACTTCAAGAGGAATTAATCAAAACGCCAGCACAAAAAGCATTGTATGAAAAAATTATTGCATTGAAATAGATGCTTAAAGGATAGGCTGCTTGCCTATCCTTATTTATTTTAGGAGGTGTGTGGTGTTTGATATTTTGTTGTTAATAAAGAAAATTTTAGATAGAGCCATTGAATGGATATGTATTTTTATTGTTGGCTTAATGACGGTATTGATTACTTATCAAGTTGTTGTGCGTTATGTATTTAATAGTCCAAGTGCAGTAAGTGAAATATTATCTCGTTATTTATTCGTTTGGTTAATTTTATTTGCCGGTGCTTATGTTTTTGGTTTAAGAGAACATATGGAAATCGCTTTTCTGAAAAATAAATTTCCTCCGAAATTACAAGTGGTTGCTGATTCTATCTCTGAAATAGTAATTGCAACGTTTGCTATTGGGGTGATGATTATTGGTGGTTATAGTGCAACTGTTAGACAGATGTTCCAATTAGATTCTGCATTGCAAATTCCGATCGGTGTTATTTATTCAGCAATTCCTATTAGTGGAGCAATTATTGTTTTTTATTCTATTTGTAATTTAGCCACGTTTTATCACTGCACAAAAAAATAAATTTCATGGGAGGAAACTATGGATTTAGCAACGACTGCTGCACTTATTATGTTGGTAGGTACAGTATTTTTCTTAGTGATCGGAACACCGATCAGTATTAGTGTCGGTATATCTTCAGTTGCTGCAATGTTTTCAATATTGCCGTTTCAAGGGGGAATGGTAACTTCCGCACAACGTATTTTTGTTGGTTTAGATTCTTTTGCATTATTGGCTATACCATTTTTTATTTTGGCAGGAAATATAATGAATAGTGGTGGTATAGCTATTCGTTTAATTAATTTTGCTAAAATTTTTAGTCACTTTTTGCCGGGATCACTTGCTCAAACAACGATTATTTCTAATATGTTATTTGGTTCGATTAGTGGTTCTGGTGTTGCTTCAGCGGCGGCAATCGGAGGCATTATGACTCCAATTGAAAAAAGAGAAGGGTATGATCCCCGATATAGTGCCGCAGTAAATATTGCTTCAGCACCGACAGGAATGTTAATTCCACCAAGTAATACCATCATTGTTTATGCAACTGTAGCTGGAAGTGTGTCTGTTTCTGCTTTATTTATGGCGGGTTATTTACCTGGTATTTTATGGGGCGTTGCGGTAATGATTATTGCAGGATTTATGGCTAAAAAAAGAGGCTATATTACAAAAGAGAAAGTGACTTGCAAAGACAGTGTAAAAATTGCATTGGCAGCTATTCCAAGCTTATCGTTAGTTATCATTGTTATTGGGGGTATACTTGTAGGAGTGTTTACTGCAACAGAAGCATCGGCGATTGCTGTTGTTTATTCATTAATATTGAGTTTGTGTTACAGAACGCTTTCTTTGAAGATGCTACCGCAAATTTTTTTACAAACAGCTAAAATGTCTGCAATTGTTATTTTTATGTTGGCGACCTCTTCTGTAATGTCTTGGGTAATGGCATTTACTCAGATTCCGAATATGATTGCCTCCGGATTATTATCTATTACAGATAATCCAATATTGATTTTATTAATTATAAATTTAATTCTTTTATTGGTAGGAACCTTTATGGATCCCACACCGGCGGTATTAATTTTTACACCGATTTTTTTACCTATTTGTATGTCTTTGGGGATGAGTCCTGTACAATTCGGTATTTTATTAGTATTTAATTTATCATTAGGAACAATTACCCCACCGGTAGGGCCAATTCTATTTACAGGTTGTAAAGTAGGAAATGTTGAAATTGAACAGGTTATAAAAACATTATTGCCGTTTTTCTTTGCGATTTTTATGGTATTAATGTTAGTAACATATCTTCCTTCAATTTCAATGTCTATTCCTGAATTAATGGGATTAGTAAAATAAATTCCTAACTATTTTTTAGGATCAATGCGATATGCTAGAACAGATATTTAACTTACCACAATTTTTAGGTGTACTTGCTTTTATTTTAGGTGTGCTAAGTTTTTATCAACGTAATGATAAAAAATTGAAGATTGTGATGCTGGTGCAGAATCTGACCTATATGTCGCATTTTATTTTATTAGGGTCGTCAGTTTCAGCGTTAAGTTCGTTGTTGTCGGCGTGCCGTACAGCAACATCGATTTATGTTTCTTCAAAATATGTTGCACTTTTCTTTGTTATTATAGGGATTATTTTCGGTTATATAGTAGCGGACTCCTTGTGGCAGTTTTTCCCGATTTTCGGTACAACCATTGGTACAATTTCTCTCTTTTTATTAAAAGGTATTCCAATGCGTCTGTTGATGCTAGTGGGGTCAGGCTGTTGGCTGACAAATAATATTTTAGTAGGTTCATTTGGCGGAGTTTTATTGGAATCTACCGTTATTGTGATGAATGCTATTACCATTTTACGATTAGTGTTACAAAATAGAGAGCAACGGCAATATACAATGAAATAGTCAGAATAATAGGAAATTTTTCTCTTTTTCTGCAGGTATTTTATGATCAGGCTTGAGAAATCAAGATAAAGTGAGTATAATCCACGACCTTTAATATAGTTAGTAGCGGGTCGGGTTTTAATACCTGACGAGGTAGCTAACAAATCTAAACCAATTAGAATGTTGGTAATCCGAGCCGTTGAGCTTAAGCTTTAGTTAATTATTGGAGAATTACAAATGTCCAGAGTCTGTCAAGTAACAGGCAAACGTCCGGCAGTTGGTAATAACCGTTCACACGCAATGAACGCAACTCGTCGTCGTTTTTTACCGAATCTACATACCCATCGTTTTTGGGTTGAAAGTGAAAACCGTTTCGTAACTTTACGCTTAACAGCGAAAGGTATGCGTATTATTGATAAAAAAGGCATCGATGCAGTTTTAGCTGATCTTCGTGCTAAAGGCGAAAAAATCTAAGGAGCTGAACAATGGCAGCAAAAGGTGCACGTGAGAAAATCAGACTAGTTTCAACTGCTGAAACAGGTCATTTCTATACTACAACTAAAAATAAACGTAATATGCCGGAAAAAATGGAAATCAAAAAATTTGATCCAGTTGTTCGTAAGCATGTTATTTATAAAGAAGCGAAAATTAAATAATCGTTTTTTTGTAAGTCAAAATTTTTAATTCTAACTGCACCCAACGGTTTTACTGATGGGTGCAGTTTTTTATATTTTAATGTTTGAATTGCCTTGATTTGCAAGAGATTGTTCCTCTCAAATACAAATATTCTGCTGTTCTGAACGGTGTTTCAACTATTTAGGCATTTTGATGAAAAAGTATAGTATTTCCTGAATTGAGCCTGAAAAAGATTGAGAGTATTCTGAGCAGAAAGATAAACAAGTAAGGAAAAACAATGAAGCAGAAGCAAGTAGAACGACCATTATCGGGGTTTTTATTGGCATTGACGACAGCGATCTGTTGGGGATCTCTGCCGCTTGCATTGCAACGTGTTTTAACTGTTTTAGATAGTTACACCATAGTATGGTTACGTTTTTTAGTAGCGATGCTTGGGCTAGCGATTATCTTGTTGGTGACAGGAAAAATGCCGAAGTTTCGCATTGCGTTTAACCCACGTTTTCGCTGGATCACAATTATTGGTACTTTGGGGTTAGCGATAAACTTTATTTTATTCAACACGTCATTGGAATATATTAATCCTTCGGTTTCACAGGTGCTTGGGCAAGTGTCGCCATTTATTATGATGCTTGCCGGTGTGTTGATTTTTAAAGAAAAATTAAGTTGGAATCAGAAAGTTGGTGCAATACTTTTATTTATTGGACTACTGACATTTTTTAATGCACGTTTAGTTGAATTGTTCACCAGTTTGACCACTTATACTATGGGGGTGATTATCTGTGTTTCTGCGGCAATTATTTGGGTATCTTATGCGATTGCACAAAAATTATTGTTACGCCGTTTTAATTCTCAGCAGATTTTATTTATTTTTTATATCGGCGCCTCATTAATTTTTACACCGTTGAGTCATCCGGCTAAATTAGAAAATTTGACTTGGCCGATAGCATTATGTTTAGTCTATTGCTGTTTAAATACATTAATTGCTTATGGTGCTTATGCCGAAGCCTTAAACCGTTGGGAAGTGTCCAAAGTGAGTTCAATTCTTACTTTAACGCCATTGTTTACCATTGTGTTTGTTGAAACTTTCCACCGAATCTATCCGGATATTGTGCCGGCTTCTGAATTAAATACTTTGGCGTATATCGGTGCTTTTATCGTTGTATTAGGTGCACTATGTTCAGCATTAGGACATAAATTATTGAAAAAACGTCCTGTGACGTAATAGGAGATTAAAACAAGATGAAATTTATTGATGAAGCCTTAATTCGTGTTGAAGCCGGTGATGGTGGCAATGGTTGTGTCAGTTTTCGCCGAGAGAAATATATTCCGAAAGGTGGGCCTGATGGTGGTGATGGTGGTGATGGTGGTGATGTTTACCTAATTGCTGATGAAAATTTAAATACATTGGTAGATTATCGTTTTGAAAAACGCTTTGCGGCAGGGCGTGGCGAGAACGGACGCAGTTCTAACTGCACCGGACATCGTGGTAATGATATCACGTTACGTGTACCAGTTGGTACGCGAGCGGTTGATAATGATACCAAAGAGGTCATTGGTGATTTAACAGAGCATAATATGAAACTGTTGGTAGCAAAAGGCGGTTATCACGGTCTAGGAAATACCCGTTTTAAATCATCTGTAAATCGCGCGCCTCGCCAAAAAACTAATGGTACGCCGGGTGAAAAACGAGATTTGCAGTTAGAGTTAATGTTGCTTGCTGATGTTGGAATGTTGGGGTTGCCTAATGCTGGTAAATCAACTTTTATCCGTGCGGTGTCAGCAGCAAAGCCGAAAGTGGCGGATTATCCTTTTACCACATTGGTGCCGAGTTTAGGTGTGGTGAAAGTGGATGCAAACCGTAGTTTCGTTATTGCGGATATCCCGGGATTGATCGAAGGGGCGTCAGAAGGAGCCGGTTTAGGAACTCGTTTCTTAAAACACCTTGAACGTTGTCGAGTGTTGATCCATTTGGTGGATATTCTGCCAATTGATGAGAGTGATCCGGCGGATAATATTGCGATTATCGAAACCGAATTGTTCCAATACAGTGAAAAATTAGCGGATAAGCCACGTTGGTTGGTTTTTAATAAAATGGATACCTTGAGTGATGAGGAAGCACAACAGCGTGCAGCAGAAATTGCAGACCGTGTAGGTTGGGACGGCGATTATTATCTTATTTCCGCCGCAACAGGACGCAATGTACCGGATTTGGTCAGAGAGGTGATGGACTTTATTGAAGCCAATCCGCGAGAAAAAGCGGTTGTTGCCGAGAATGAAGAAGTGAAGTTCAAATGGGAGGACTATCACCAGCAACAGTTGGCAGATGTTGAAGAAGGTGACGACGACTGGGACGATGATTGGTCAGAAGAAGACGAAGAGGGTGTGGAGATTATTTATAAACCATAAACTTTGTCTAAAATACAAATAGAAAGAGGATAGTACGTTTTATACTATCCTTTTTGTTTATTCACGGATTGCAGTGACTTTCCCACAATTTGTTTTTGGTAAAAACAGTAATGCCGATAAGGCAAAAGCTGCCATTGTCCAGAATGCGAAAGTCGGGTTGTAGCTGTAAATCACGCCGGATAATGCGGTCAACAGAGCTACAGCGATACAGTTGCTGATACCATTATATAACGCTTGTAACTTAGCGATATGTGAATCGGGTTGAGCAGAAATATAGCGAACAGTGGCAAAGTGGCTGACAGCGTAAGTTAATGCGTGAAATAGCTGTAACAAGGTCAACAATGCTAAATTTCCTAATACTGGAAATGCCATCCAGCGGATAGCAGCAGCAATGATGCTTAGCGTAAATAATGTAGTAATATTCCAATGTTTAAATAATTTGGAAGCAAAAAAGAACAAAATCACTTCCGCTACCACAGAAATTCCCCACAATAGGCTAGTGGTTTTCAGATCGATACCCTGTGAAACCCAATAGATGGTACTGTAAGCATAGTAAGCACCGTGTGAGCCTTGAATTAATGAAATGGCGATCAATAAACGGAGAGTATTCGTTTCGGATAATAATTGACGATAACTTATACTTTTCGCTTGGGTTGCTTGCAGATTAGAAATTGGAAGTGTCGCGGGGATTGGCAGTTGGTATAAAATATAGACGATTAATAAACTCAAGATGACCCAAATAATAGAAGAATCGCCAAGATAACTAATTAATGCACCAAAAACTACTACTCCAATCACGAACCCTAATGAACCGATTAAACGTACTCTGCCATAATCTAAGCCGATTTGTCGATTCCAAATACCAGCAAGACTATCCTGCAATGGCATTCCAGCACCGTTGAATAGACTAAACAGAGCAAATAGCACAAAAATTAATAAAAAAGAGTGCCAATACCATGAGCTGATGGCAATCATTAAAATAACTAAAGCAGAGGAAAATGCCAGATTGCGTAACATTGCCGGTAGATAAGCGGTATCTTTAATTTTGCCGGAAAAGAAAATACCGCCCAAGAAACGGAATATGTAGGCAGAAGCTAGCAAAAGAGCAATATTTTCATCACTGCAAGATTGTGATTGTAACCACACTGGAATAAGTGGCACAAACACACCATAGGCACAGAAATAGCCAAAATAATTGAGAATGAGCCAATAATTTGATTTCAGTTTAATCAAAATAATTTCTCCATCTCTTCCGCACGTGCCACTGCCGCTTGCATTGCTTGTGCAATCGTCTGTTCTAGCTGATGTTGTTGGAACACATTAATCGCCGCCGCAGTCGTGCCGCCCTTAGAAGTGACTTGTTGACGTAAGATCTCTAAGGACAAATCTGGATTTTTAATTACCATTTGTGCTGCACCCAACGCGGTTTGTTGCACTAATAAACGTGATTGCTGTTCATCCAATCCCATTGCCATCGCAGTTTTTTGCATCGCTTCCATAAAGAGGAAAAAATAAGCTGGGCTACTGCCGGAAGTTGCAATAATAGTATTAATGCTGGATTCTGTTTCCACCCAGCAACTTTGACCAATCGCATTGAAAAGTTCTGTGGCATATTTTTTAAATTCCAAATTAACATTCGGATTGGCATATAAACCGGACATTCCTTCGCCGATCAAAGCAGGTGTGTTCGGCATAACACGTACAATTTGTTTGGCGGAGGGTAGATAACGCTGCAACGTGTCTACGCTGATGCCGGCAGCGATAGAAATCAGCCATTTATGTTGTAAATCATATTGTTGAAATACCTGGCAGGTTTGTTGCATATTTTGTGGTTTAACCGCCAACACAATCACTTCGGCAAATTCAATAGCGCTGGTGGATACCGCTGTGGTTAATATGCCTTTTTCTTCAAAGGCTTGACGTTTGTTTTCGTTATGATCGCAAATCATAATGTGATCTGCTTGATAGCCTTTTGCTAATAATCCCAATGCAATGGCACGTGCCATATTGCCGCCGCCGATAAAGGCGATCTTTTTCAGTTGCATAAGATTTTCTCCATAAATCACGGTACAATAGCGGCTATTGTACCCGACAGCTATGAAGATAACTATAAGGAAACAGCGATGTTTTGGTTTAAGAATGTTTTAGTTTACCGTTTAACAAAAAAATTGGACTGGTCGACAGAAAACTTACAGCAGAGTTTAGCATTACAGCAATTTTTCCCTTGCGGCGCAGGTGATAGAACAAAATTAGGTTGGCAAGCGCTGTTGGCAGAGAGCGAAATGTTTCATTTTGAGGTAAGCGGACAGATCTTATTAGTGGCACATAAAGAAGAGAAAATGTTGCCGAGCAATGTGGTTAAAGAAACATTGGAAAACCGAATTAAAGAGATTGAAGCAGCCCAGCAACGTAAATTGAAAAAGACAGAGAAACAATCCTTAAAAGATGATGTGATTGCTACATTATTGCCGCGCGCATTCAGTCGTCATCAGCGTACCGCATTGTGGATCGATACACAAAACGATTTAATTTATGTTGATGCCGCCTCAAGCAAGCGCGCGGAAGATGTGTTGGCATTATTGCGTAAGTCGCTCGGTTCTTTGCCGGTAGTGCCGTTTTCGTTTGCAGAACCGTTATTTGTGACAATGACAAACTGGTTATTGACAGATAGTTTGCCTGAATGGCTTGCCTGTTTGGAAGAAGCGGAATTTAAAGATTTGGATACAGGTTCAACGTTGCGTTGTAAAAATCAGGATCTCTATGAGCAAGATATTCAAGCTCACCTTGCTGCCGGAAAGGTTGTTACCAAACTGGCGTTAGCGTGGGAAGATCATTTTAGTTTTATTTTCAATGAGGACGCTTCACTGAAACGCGTAAAATTTGCGGATGTGGTGCGTGAAAAAAATGATGACATTTTGAAAGAGGATGTAGCACAGCGTTTTGATGCAGATTTTGTTTTAATGACAGGCGAATTATCCCTGTTTATGCAAAAAATGCTGGAATTATTAGGCGAGAAAAAGTTGGGAGAATAAGCATTCTCAAGAAAATAACAATGCGTCTGTTTTAAAATCACGCTATAATAGCGCACTTTGTAATACCTCGTTTTGTGTGCGGCTAACAAAAATGTTTTTTGCTGGTGGCACTTTTTGATTAAAGGAAAATATTTTTGCTAGTCGCAAACGGGTCATTACAAATGTCATTAACTTAACATTATTTATAAGAGGATAAAATTGTGACTCCATTTGTGAAACAATTTAAATACGGGCAACATACCGTAACATTAGAAACGGGAGCAATGGCGCGCCAAGCGACCGCAGCGGTAATGGCAAGTATGGATGATACTTGTGTATTTGTCACCGTTGTAGCAAAAAAAGATGTGAAAGAGGGACAAGATTTCTTTCCATTAACTGTTAATTATCAAGAACGTAGTTATGCTGCTGGTCGTATTCCGGGTGGTTTTTTTAAACGTGAGGGACGTCCTTCAGAAGGTGAAACCTTAATTGCACGCTTAATTGATCGTCCGATTCGTCCATTATTTCCGGAAGGTTTTTTAAATGAAATTCAGATTATTGCGACTGTCATGTCTGTTAATCCTCAAATTAGTCCGGATTTAGTCGCAATGATTGGTGCATCTGCGGCACTTTCTTTATCTGGTGTGCCGTTTAATGGTCCAATTGGTGCGGCACGAGTCGGTTTTATTAATGATCAGTTCGTACTTAACCCAACAATATCAGAACAAAAACAGAGTCGTTTGGATTTAGTGGTTGCCGGTACGGATAAAGCAGTATTAATGGTTGAATCTGAAGCGGATATTCTTACCGAAGAACAGATGTTGGCAGCGGTGGTTTTCGGTCATCAACAACAACAGGTTGTGATTGAAGCGATCAAAGAGTTTACGGCAGAAGCTGGTAAACCTCGTTGGGATTGGCAGGCTCCAGCTAAAAATGAAGCTTTAATCAATCGTATTAAAGAACTCTCTGAAGCTCGTTTAGGTGAAGCTTATCGTATTACTGAAAAACAGGCACGTTATGAACAGATTGATGCGATCAAAGCCGATGTTTGTGCTACTGTGTTAGCTGAAAATAGCGAAGATGATAGCATTACCGAAGGTAAAATCATTGATATTATTCACGAATTAGAAAGTGGTGTTGTTCGCAGCCGTATTTTAGCAGGTGAACCGCGTATTGATGGACGTACTGTTGATACTGTTCGCGCATTGGATATTTGTACAGGCGTGTTGCCTCGCGCTCACGGTTCTGCAATTTTCACTCGTGGTGAAACTCAATCTTTAGCGGTGACTACATTAGGTACGGAACGTGATGCTCAAATTATTGACGAATTGACTGGTGAAAGAACCGATCATTTCTTATTCCACTATAATTTCCCGCCATACTCTGTTGGTGAAACAGGTTTGATTGGCTCACCAAAACGCCGTGAAATCGGTCATGGACGCTTAGCCAAACGTGGCGTTGCTGCAGTAATGCCGACTTTAGAAGAGTTCCCTTATGTGGTGCGTGTGGTGTCTGAAATCACAGAATCAAACGGTTCTTCTTCAATGGCATCTGTTTGTGGTGCGTCTTTGTCATTAATGGATGCAGGTGTGCCTATTAAAGCGGCAGTTGCTGGTATTGCAATGGGATTGGTAAAAGAAGATGATAAATTTGTAGTGTTATCTGATATTCTTGGCGATGAAGATCACCTTGGTGATATGGACTTCAAAGTTGCAGGTACTCGTGCAGGGGTAACCGCATTGCAAATGGATATTAAAATTGAAGGGATCACGCCTGAAATTATGCAGATTGCGCTTAACCAAGCAAAAAGTGCAAGAATGCACATTCTTAATGTAATGGAACAAGCGATTCAAACACCGCGTGCTGATATTTCTGATTTCGCACCTCGTATTCATACAATGAAGATTGATCCGAAGAAAATTAAAGATGTGATCGGAAAAGGTGGTGCGGTAATTCGTAGTTTGACCGAAGAAACCGGCACCTCAATCGATATTGATGATGATGGTACAGTGAAAATTGCCGCAACTGATAACAATGCGGCGAAAGCAGTAATGTCCAGAATCGAAGACATTGTCGCTGAAGTGGAAGTGAATAAAATCTACCAAGGCAAAGTGACTCGTATCGTTGATTTTGGTGCATTTGTTGCGGTGTTGGGCAACAAAGAAGGGTTGGTTCATATCTCACAAATTTCTGATGAGCGTGTAGAGAAAGTCAGTGATTATCTACAAGTTGGTCAGGAAGTGATGGTGAAAGTGGTTGAAATCGATCGTCAAGGACGTATTCGTTTGACAATGAAAGATCTTCAACCTAAAGCAGTGAATGAACCTGAAACAACAAATGAAAACAGCGTAATTGAAGATCATTCAATAGACGCGTAAGATATAAGCAATGACGAATAACACCGTGGTTTTGCCACGGTGTTTTTGCCGAAAGTGTTGGGCTTAGTGCTAGTTAAGGCAGTGTTATGTGTCGATTGCAGAGAAGAGTTTGTTCATTTTTCTATTTTCCATTTTTTTCATTATGCTTTTTATTGGTGGGTTGTTCGAGTTCACCATTAAGTGTTTTGGGAACGGATTCACAGTTAATATTTTCTGACACCAAACCGCAGGAACATATTGATCAGGAAGTAGTTATTGCCAAACTTAGTCAAGTGCTGCAATTAGAAAAAATGAACCGGGAGGATCGCGCCGCATTCTATTTTGAACGTGGTGTTTTATACGATAGTCTTGGTCTTTGGACATTGTCCCGATTTGATTTCGCGCAAGCGATTCAACTCAAACCAACAATGGCGGATGCTTATAATTATTTAGGGATTTATGCCCTAGTTGAGGGCGATTACGATGCAGCGATTGATTATTTTAATGCAGTGCTGACGCTCGATCCTCATTACAGTTATGCTTTCTTTAATCGTGGGTTAAGTTACTATTACTCTAACCGTTTTGCACGAGCGGAAGATGATTTAATTAAATTTTATCAAGAAGATACGACAAACCCTTATCGCGTACTCTGGTTATATTTCAATGAATTGAAACAGAACCCTGATTTGGCGTTTTCTCGTTTGAAACAGCGTGCAAATAAACTTTCCAATCAATATTGGGGAACGAATATTGTACAGTATTATTTAACGCAGATTTCTTTATCCGAATTACAACAACGGATGAAGCAGTATGCAGGCAAATCTTCCTCACAATATTCAGAAGTTTTAACGGAAACCTATTTTTACTTGGCAAAACAGCAATTAATGCAAAATCATCGACAGGATGCGATTACACTATTTAAATTAGCAATGGTGAATCAAGTTTATAGCTTTGTAGAATATCGTTTTTCATTGTTAGAACTGTTGCGTTTAAGTGAAACTAAAGCCCCAGCACAAAGCAAGCCATAATATTATTAAAACAAAAATTTATACTTTGGTATTTACATGACAGAACAAACAATGACTTTTGCAGATTTAGGTCTGCCGGAAAACCTTTTATCTGCAATTTCAGACCTAGGTTTTATTAACCCTTCACCTATCCAGCAAGCGTGTATTCCGCATTTATTGAATGGTGAAGATGTGTTGGGTATGGCGCAAACCGGTAGTGGAAAAACAGCCGCGTTTGCATTGCCGTTATTAAGCAAAATCGATCTTGATAAAAAATATCCGCAACTTTTAGTGATGGCACCGACACGAGAATTGGCTATCCAAGTGGCAGATGCGTGCGAACAATTTGCGAAAAATTTAAAAGGTATCAATATTGTTACCGTTTATGGCGGTCAACGTTATGATATTCAATTACGCGCATTAAAACAGGGTGCGCAAGTGGTTGTCGGCACACCGGGACGAATTTTGGATCATATTCGTCGTAAAACATTGGATTTAAGTGCCTTGAAAGCCATTGTGCTTGATGAAGCCGATGAAATGTTACGAATGGGCTTTATTGAAGACGTTGAAACCGTGATGGCGGAATTGCCGGAATCGCACCAGACAGCCCTATTTTCAGCGACAATGCCGGAACCGATTCGCCGGATCACACGCCGTTTTATGCGTGAACCGCAAGAGATCAAAATTCAATCTACACAACAGACTGCACCGGATATCACACAATCTTATTGGTTTGTGAATGGCTTCCGAAAAAGTGAAGCGTTAGTGCGTTTCCTTGAAGTGGAAGAGTTTGATGCTGCAATTGTTTTTACTCGCACTAAAACCGGCACCACCGAAGTGACAGATCTGCTTGAACGTAACGGTTTTCGTTGTGCGGCACTCAATGGTGATATGACACAACAGCTGCGTGAACAAACACTGGATAAATTAAGAAACGGTCGTTTGGATATTGTGGTGGCAACGGATGTGGCAGCACGTGGTATTGATATTGATCGTATCAGTTTAGTGGTGAATTATGATATTCCGCTTGATCCTGAATCTTATGTGCATCGTATTGGACGTACCGGTCGCGCCGGACGTGCCGGACGTGCGCTGTTGTTCGTTGAAGCGAGAGAGAAACGGTTGTTACGCAACATTGAACGTTTGATGAAGAAAACGGTTGATGAGGTGCAGATCCCGAATCACGAGCAGTTACAACAAGTTAGACGTGATAAATTCCGTCAGCGGATTACAGCACAGTTGGAACATCACGATCTCGATCAATATCGCAGTCTATTGGAAGATATATTTGCGGCGGATCAATCGCAAGAAGATATTGCCGCGGCAATGATGATGTTATTGCAAGGTAAACAGAAATTAATCCTGCCGCCAGATCCGGAAATTAAACCGGCACGTCGTGAGAACAGACGAGATCGTGCTGATCGGGAGCGTAGAGAAAATCCACGTTCGGCAGAGCGTCGTGGGGTAAGAAATGAATTGCCGATGGATCTTTATCGTATTGAAGTCGGTCGTGCCGATGGCGTAGAAGTTGGTCATATTGTCGGTGCGATTGCAAATGAGGGCAATATCAGCAGTCGTTATATCGGTCATATTAAATTGTATGATCATTATGCAACAGTGGAGTTGCCGGTAGAAATGCCGAAACCTTTGTTGCAACATTTCCAACGTACTTATGTTGTTGGCAAACCAATGAAAATGTCTTTATTGGAAATGGCGAAAAATAGCGATGAAGGCAAACATTCGCCACGTAAAAAAGGGCGTGAGGGAGAATCTTTTACTAAGAGATCGCATTCCGGTAAAGAACGGAAATTTAAAGAAAATCGCAAAAAATTTGCGCGTCATTAATGAAGAATGGGCTTGTATTGCAAGCCCTATTTTTAGGCTGAGGAGCGAAAAATGTCCAGTTTAAATAATATCAACGGGTTGGCAGCCAAATTGAATAATTATTGCGTCATTGAGATCAATGGTGTAGACAGCCAAACTTTTTTACAGGGGCAATTAACTTGTGATGTCGTCAATATGAGCGCAAACAGCTCGACCTTAGCGGCGCATTGTGATCCGAAAGGTAAGGTGATCTCTTTATTCCGATTAATAAAATTTTCCGCAGAGCAATTTTGGTTTGTGTTTAACAACAGTTTGTTGCCGCTGGCATTACAGCAGTTAAAAAAATATGCGGTTTTTTCTAAAGTTACTTTTGTTGAGAAAAATTTGCACATTGCCGCCTTTAGTGAAGATTGTCTGCCGAATGATTTAATCACTGATGCAGAAGTCACTACAACAGCAGATAAAACATTAGTACGTGTTAATGCAGAGAATGATTTTTACCTGTTATTCAGTGAGAGCGAGCAGGCACAGGCGGAACAGGCAGAACAGTGGAAATGGTTGAATATCGTTAATGGTGAGCCGTTATTTACCGCTACGGCACAAGGGGAATTTATTCCGCAAGCATTAAATTTACAGCATTTGGAACAGGCAATTTCGTTCACTAAAGGTTGTTATATCGGTCAAGAAACCATTGCACGTGCTAAGTATCGTGGTGCAAATAAGTTGGCGATGTTTACCTTGGTGGCGGATGAGATTGAGGCGGTTGAAATCGGTTCCAGCGTGCAAATGGCGTTAGAAAACGGTTGGCGAAAAACAGGCACAATCATTAATTTCGCCCATTATCAACAGCAAACGTGGCTACAAGTGGTGTTGAATAAAGACGTGCCGCCGGAAACACCGTTCCGTTTAGCAGAAGATGGCGCGGTTTACCAGCTATTGGAAAACAGATTTGAAGAGCAGTAAAAATTAAAGGCAGATCAAATGATCTGCCTTTTGCTTATTCGATATTTTGCACCTGCTCACGCATCTGTTCAATTAACACTTTCAACGTGACCGCAGCGTTGGTGATTTCGGTATTAATTGACTTGGATGCCAACGTGTTGGATTCTCGATTCAGCTCCTGCATCATAAAATCTAAACGGCGACCGACAACACCACCTTTGTTGATAATGTTGTTGGTTTCTTTGATGTGCATTTCCAAACGATCCAACTCTTCAGCAACGTCAATACGTTGTGCCAGCAAAATCATCTCCTGTTCCAAGCGGCTCGGTTCAAGCTGTAATTGCACCTCTTCAAAACGTTGTAATAAGCGTTCACGCTGCCATTGCAGCACTTCCGGCATTTTATTACGAACGAATGTCACTTCAGTGGCAATTGCTTGTAAACGAGTGCTAATCGCTTGCGCTAACTTTTCCCCTTCTCGTGCACGCATTGCAATAAAATCATCCAATAATGCATTGAAACCGGCAAGCAGCTCCTGACTAAGCTCATCGACATCAACGCCGGCATCTTCCACTACACCCGGATAACGTAGAATATCAATCGGATTAATTTGACCGTCATTTAATTCAGTTTTAATCCAATGCAAAGCCTCCATTACTTGGCGAGCGAACGTTTGATTAAGGTTTAATCCGGATTTTGCCTGATTTAATTCAATGCGCAAACTGCATTCGATTTTACCGCGTGATAAGCGTTGTCTTAATGTTTCTCGCAGTGTATTTTCTAACGCTCTGAACTGCTCGGGTAAACGAAAAAAAGTTTCCAGATAACGCTGATTAACAGAACGAATCTCCCAAACTGCACAGCCCCATTCTGCTTGGATTTCGTGGCGTGCAAATGCTGTCATACTATAAATCATTCATTACTTCTCTTATGGTGAAACTATAAAATCATCTTAACCAAATGATCTGCTTTAATCCGCTCAAAACGGCGTAAGATTTTTTGTACCGGCGCCGGATAATCGCTTGGTTTATCCAATTGTTGATAGCTATTAAGAATAGTGGTGTAAGTGCGTATTTCCGCCAATTCGGTGCAGGTTTGAGCAGTCAGCTTGTGATCCAAATCTTGAATCAGTAAACCGTTTTCCGCATCCAAACGCCAAGCACGCGGATTTAAATTATTACCGGTAAGCAAAATGTAATTGTCATCAACCCAAACGCCTTTAAGGTGATAACTGTTTTCACCGTCTTTCCATAGGCGGATAGTAAGCTGCTTATTATCAATAAATTCGGCAAACTTCCGTGCAAATTGGCGTAAGTTTTTCTCATAAAGATAAGGCAATGCCCCTGCCATTTTGAACGGTTCGGATGGCGGAATGTAGAAATCGTTCGCAGTTTTGTCGCCAACGATGATTTCAATTTTTTTGCCTTCGTGCAGCAAAGTGCGGATGCGTTGTTGTAATGAACGCGGAAAGTTGAAATAAGGTGTGCAAATCGTTAATTTTTGCTGAGTTACTACAAATAAGGCTTCAATCACTTTATTCAGCAGATTGTTTTTACCCAGTCCGAACAGTGGTGTAACGGTGAATCTGCCGTCTTCAAGATGTTGTTTGGTACGGCAATGATATTTACCGGTTAAAATCAAATTTCTACGGAAAGAACGAATCGCAGGGCGTAACTCTTTGGTTGGTTTTCGCGCTTGATCAAGGCGATTTACCGCACAAATATCATTTAAATTTTGTTGGATAAATTCAACCAGACAGTCGGCTAATTGTGGATTGGTAATTTTTTGATAACGGTCGTAGCGATAACGATCCAGTTGATGCAAGTAGACATTGTTAATGCTTGCACCGCTATAAAGCACGGTATCATCAAAGATAAAACCTTTAATGTGCAACACGCCGAAAATCTCACGGGTGTTGATCGGCACACCATAAACAATGACATCATCAAAACCGTATTTCTGACGCATTGCCGCATACCAATCGGCATTGCTGCTTTGTTGATCTTCACCGATGCGTCCACGTTGTGCACGATGCCAATCGACAAAAATTTTAATATCTAACTGCGGATGGTTCTGTTTTGCCTGATAAACGGCCTCAAGAATCTCTTGCCCCGCTTCATCTTTTTCCCAATAAAGTGCGGTAATGTAAATGCGTTTTTTAGCCTGGCTGATAAGTTCCAGTATTTGCTGTTTAAATGCTTTGGAAGATAGGATAATTTCAACCTGTTGCGCTTCCAGTGTATACGCAGGCAAACGAGCTAATCTTCTTTTCGCACGATCTAATCTTGATAGTAACATAATATAATTATGGTTATGCGCAGCCATTATGACGTTGCGCTTTTCTATAAAATGCCTAAGTTTACAATTATTTGTTAAGACTTCTCAACTGTTTCAGTTATAATGGGCGAAATTTTCCTATTATCCAACCTGAAAATAATCCAATGAATAAAAAACCAGTTTTCCAAGAAAATAAATTCCGTTTTTCCGATAACAATCGCCGTCAGGATCGCACCGAACGTGATCAGAAAGGCAAATCACGTTTTTCAGATAAGCCACGTTTCGGCGATAAAAAACAGGATCGTTTCAATGACGACAAGCGATCAGGTTTTTCGGATCAAAATAAATTCCGCCAACCACGCGAACCACGTTCTATTTGGGGAGATAAACAGCAGATTACCGCACATAAAGCAGGTACGCTTGGCGAGGGAAGTGTAACGGTAACGATTAAATCCAATGTGCCACAACAAAAAGTGAAAAAGAAAGGTGCGTTATCGCCACGTGCACCGGAAAATATCCGCCAAAATCGTGCCGAAGAGGTGAAAGTTTATGGCGAAGCGGCGTGTTTTGCCTTATTTGAACATCGTCCACAAGATATTGTGCGCTTATGGGTCACGCAGGAATTAACGAAAAAAGCCGGCGAAATGATGAGCTATTTAGCAGAAAATAAAAAGGCTTATCACGTGGTGAAAGGGGACGAATTGCAGCTTGTCAGTGGTACGGAGCATCACGGCGGCATCTGTTTATTAGTGAAAAAACGTCCGCCGCTAATGCTGAAAAGTTATTTAGAAACGCCTAGAAAACGAGATTGTATTGTCGTGTTGGATGGCATCGGCAATGCAGCGAATATTGGCGGCGTCTTGAAAACATTGGCATTTTATGGCGTACAGAATGTGGTAACAGATAAGATTGATACAGTACAAAGCCCGGCAGCAATGCGTGTTGCTGAAGGTGGTATCGAATATTTACGTTTATTTGAAGTCGCACATCCGACATTAGCGTTAGATTTGTTAAAACAGGCAGGTTATCAACTGATACGCGCCAGTTTATCCAAACAGGCGATTGCACTAAACAAATTAGAGTTACAGGACAAAGTGGCAATTGTGTTGTCGGAAAATACGATTAAAGATCTCGATCCTGATGTGACTAATGTGGCGTTATCGATAACTAATCCACTTTCAACTGGGCTAAATGTGGCAGTTACCGCAGGTGTTTTGTTGTCTAAATGGTATTTCTAGATTATTGATAAAATACCAAGTGAGTTTTTGTTATAAAATCCGCACCTACATAGTTAATATCAAGAATAATTTTTAAGGTGCGGATTCGTTTTTCTTTTTAGTCAAACTCCAACTCAACTTGCTCTTCGCCGATAAAAGCGGTTAAATCAGAAATGAGATCATCGTGTGGTGTAATACGCCATTCAATGCCTAAAGTGAGCATTGCTCGACCGTTCGGACTATCATAATAGATATGAACTGGGATAGTGCCTTGTGCATAAGGGGTTAGGATTTGTTTAAAGCGTTCGATAAAGTCGTTATTTAACTGTTTTTGTTTAATCGCAATTGCTAGGCTTTTTACCACACGTTGGCGAATCTCTTCTAGTGTATTGATCTCTCTAGCAATCATTCGGATACCGCCGGTGAAATCATCAGGAATGACAGAACCACTAACGATAACAATATGATCTTTATGGATTTTTTCTTCAAATTGCTCTAAAGCATCAGAGAATAGAGTAATATCCATTCTTGCCGAGCGATCATCTAGGGTTAGAATTCCTAAACGATTACCTCGTTTAGTAACCAGTGATCGGAAATTAACTACTAACCCTGATACGGTGCAGCTTTCGCCACGACGAGTGACACTCACTTCTGATAAACGATTGCCATAGTGTGATAACTCTTTCACATAACGGCTGATTGGATGGCTACTTAAATATAATCCCAATGTTTCTTGTTCACCATCTAACACCATTTTTTCTGTCCATTTAGGGGCATTGGCGTAAGCTTGTTCTACTTGGTTCGGTGAACTTGCCAATACACCGAACATATCTGTTTGTCCTAATGCTTCATCTTTGGCGTGCTGATCGGAGGCTTTGAGGGCATCTTCTAAATTTAGTGCAATTGCAGCACGGTGCGGCCCAAGTTTATCTAATGCGCCAGCTTTAATCAGATTATCAAAGGTGCGCCGATTAATTTTGCGTAAGTCCACTCTAGCACATAGATCAAACAGATCACGAAATAGTCCACCCGATGTTCTAGCTTCAATAATATTTTCAACGGGAGCTTCTCCCACACCTTTAATTGCGCCTAAGCCATAAACGATTTCCCCTTTTTCATTCACACTGAAGCCGTATTTACCGGTATTAATATCGGGAGGAACAACTTTTAAACCCATTCGCAAACTTTCATCATAGAAATTGACGATTTTTTCCACCTTGTACATTTCTGATGTCATTACTGCCGCCATAAATTCAGCAGGAAAGTGAGCTTTTAGCCAAAGTGTTTGGTAGGAAACCAGTGCATATGCGGCAGAATGTGATTTGTTGAAACCGTAACCGGCGAATTTTTCCACCAAATCGAAAATTTTCATTGCTAATTCGCCGTCAACACCGTTTTTAATTGCTCCCTCTTTGAAAACAGAACGTTGTTTTGCCATCTCTTCCGGTTTCTTTTTTCCCATTGCTCGGCGTAATAAATCCGCACCACCTAAGGTATAACCAGCAAGCACTTGTGCAATTTGCATCACCTGTTCTTGGTACAAAATAATGCCGTAAGTTGGTTCTAAAATTGGTTTAAGGGATTCGTGCTGATATTCAGCATCTGGATAGGAGATTTCTTCTTCCCCGTGTTTACGGCGAATAAAGTTATCCACCATTCCGGATTGTAATGGTCCCGGACGAAATAGTGCCACTAATGCGATAATATCTTCAAAACAGTCAGGTTTTAAACGGCGGATTAAATCTTTCATTCCGCGCGATTCCAGTTGGAATACCGCAGTTGTTTGCGCATCTAGTAGCAATTTAAAGGATTTTTCATCATCCAATGGAATATGGTGAATATTGATTTCCGGTTTGCCCTCACGTCGCATACGTTCGTTAATCATATCAACCGCCCATTGGATAATAGTGAGCGTGCGTAAGCCTAAGAAGTCGAATTTGACCAAACCGGCATATTCAACATCACTTTTATCAAAATGAGTAACAGGATGTTTACCTTCGGAATCACAGTAAATTGGCGAAAAGTCGGTAATTTTGCTTGGTGATATAACCACACCACCGGCGTGTTTCCCTGCATTTCGGGTAACTCCCTCTAATTTACGCCCCATATCGATCAGTGCTTTAACCTCTTCATCGCTGTTGTAAACCTCGACTAATTTAGGTTCGGCATCAAATGCTTTTTGTAAAGTCATACCGGGATCAGGGGGAATCAGTTTTGCAATGCGATCAACAAAACCATATGGATGACCAAGCACTCGTCCAACATCTCGAATTACTGCTTTTGCTGCCATAGTACCGAAAGTGATAATTTGCGATACAGCATCCCGTCCATACATTTGTGCCACGTGTTCAATTACGCGGTCGCGACCATCCATACAGAAATCGACATCAAAATCCGGCATTGAAACACGTTCTGGATTTAAGAAACGTTCAAAAAGCAGATCAAATTGCAGCGGATCAAGATCGGTAATTCTAAGGGAATAAGCCACTAAAGAACCGGCACCGGAACCTCGTCCCGGTCCAACCGGAATATTGTTATCTTTTGACCACTGGATAAATTCCATCACGATTAGGAAGTAACCGGGGAATCCCATTTGGTTGATTACTTTTAGTTCAGTTTCCAAGCGTTCATCATATTTGGCACGTTTTTGTTGTCGTTCCTGTTCATCAGGGAAAAGAACAGCTAAACGTTGCTCTAAACCGGTTTTTGCCTGTTGAATTAGGTATTCCTCAGTGCTTAATTTTCCGGTCGGAAATTGAGGTAGAAAATATTGACCTAAGCGAATGGTAACATTGCAACGTTGTGCAATGTAAACACTGTTTTCGAGAGCCTGTGGGAGATCGGAAAACAATTCGCACATCTCCTGTTCACTACGGAAATATTGTTGTGGACTATATTTTTTCGGGCGGTTAGGATCATCTAGCGTATAGCCATCGTGAATAGCGACACGGATTTCGTGAGCTTCAAAATCATCCTCCGTAAGAAACATTACATCATTAGTCGCAACTAGTGGAATTTGGTGTTGCTCCGCTAAGTCGACCGCCTGTTGCAGATAATGTTCTTCATCATTACGACCAGTGCGGCTGATAGAAAGATAAAAATGATCTGAAAAATGACGTTGATAAAAAGCTAGGCAGTTCTCCGCAGAATTTTGATTTCCTCTCACGAGAAACTTACCAACATCACCGTCTTTGCCACCGGAAAGGATAATAACACCTTCAGCGTGTTCAATCAGCCATTCTTTGTCTATCATTGGATACTCACGATAACCGCGCTGATAAGCACGGGAAAGCAATAAAGTGATATTTTGATAGCCGACATTGTTTTTGGCGAGCAGTGTTAGAGAGAACGGTTCATCCGGAAGCTCTTCGCTATTGACTAAAACATCCGCACCAACAATTGGTTTAATGCCTTTACCTAAGGTTGCACCATAAAATTTCACTAAACCACAGAAGTTAGTAAAATCGGTTAATGCCATTGCCACCATTTGTTGCTTTGCACATTCATCAACCAATGTTTTTATTTTGGTTAGACCATTAATCATTGAGAAGTCGCTATGAATGCGCAAATGAACAAATTTCGGTGATGACATAATTTTTCCTAAAGATGATTCTACATTAGAAAGGTGCGAATTCACGCACCTTTCTGCATAAATTAATGAGAGATATTATAGATTAAAAAAGAGCTTTTCACGTTTCCATTTATCAACGGTAAAGGTTTTGATGGTTAATGCGTGAATAGCATTGCTGGCAAGATGCTCCATTAATGGTGCGTAAATCATTTGTTGTTGTTTAACACGTGATAAATCAGCAAACTTATCGCTAACTGCAATCACATCATAATGGGCATTTTCACCACGCACATAAACTTCATCTAAATTAAGTGTTTGTTTTAATAATTGTTCAATTTCTTTTGGATCCATAAATGTTCTCTAATTATTGATTAAATTAAATATTGGTGTAACCATTGATCTAATGAAAATAACGCTGCCAGATTTTTGCATTGTTCCGGTAGATTAATTAATCGCACTTTTTCAACCGGATTTAATAGCAATAATTCAGTCAGTAAAGCAAAACCGGCGGAATCAATATGGATGATTTGTTGTAAATCCCAGATTATCTGTTGACAGCTTTGCAAATTAGCATTCTCTTTCAAGCTGAACTGCTGGCGTTGTCGCCATAGTTGTGGCACAGTTTCACGATTTAATATGCCGTTTAAGGTAACAATAGCCTGTTGTTCAACCTGCTCCAGTTGCCAGATTAAATTATCATCGCTCATCCAAAATCCCTTAATGGCTGAAATTTTATTTTTTATCTAAAGTTATCGGCATACTTGCTGATTTTGCGATCTGAGCAGTGAGTGCTTCAATACCCTGTTTGCGTAGTACACTACTCCACTCATTTTTCTTAGTTTCAACCATACTCACGCCTTCAACCGCCATATCGTAAGCTTGCCATTGATTAATTTTACTGTTTTTACGCCATTTGAAATCCAATTTAATTGGAGCAGCACCGTTATTTTGTTCAACGGTAACACGAATATTGACAATATTTTTACCGTCAACAGGTTTTTCAGGTTCTATGGTAACTTTTTGTCCATTATAAAAAGTTAAAACTTGAGCATAAGCTTGTTCTATGTAGTTGCCGAAAGTCGTGAAAAATTGCTCACGTTGTTCCGATGTTGTAGTTTTAAAGCTTGAATTGCCTAAAACTAATGAACCGGCATATTTAACGTGAATATAAGGCATTAAATCTTGTTTGACAATAGTACGTAAATAGTTTGGATTTTGCTTAATTTTGTTCTGATTTTGTGTAATATCAGCAAAGAGTTTATCAGATGCTTGATGCATTAGTTGATAAGGATTTTGTTCGGCATTGGCAAGACAACTGACCAACATTAAAGTGGTGGTGATTAATGACCAAGCCATTTTTTTGAGATAGCGTTGTAACATATTTGTTCTCCTTTAAGATAATTTATTCTTTATTTGTTTCGCTTGATTCTGTGGCGGAATCATTGGATTTTTTATCACCATAGATAAATTGCCCGATTAAATCTTCCAGCACCATTGCTGATTTGGTATCAACAATTTTGCTACCGTCTTTCAACATCGGGGTTTCTCCATCATCAAAACCGATATTTAAAGCAATATATTGTTCACCCAATAAACCGGCGGTTTTGATCGATAATGAACTGTTATCCGGAATTTGATTATATTGTTGCTCAATCACTAGCGTTACTTTTGGTAAATAGGTGGTTGGATCCAATTCAATTTTATTGACGCGACCGACAACTACACCACCAATTTTCACCGGCGCTCTTACTTTCAGACCGCCTATATTATCAAAAGTTGCCTCTACACGGTATGTTTGTGATTCACTAAAATTTTGAATATTGGCCACTTTCAAGCCTAGGAAAACTAAGGCGGCAATGCCTAATAATAAAAAAAGCCCAACCCAAAATTCATATTTCATTGTGTTTTTCATAAATTGTCCTTTTTGATTAACTTCCGCCGAACATTAATGCAGTTAAAATAAAATCTAATGCCAATACCACTAATGAAGACTGTACTACAGTTTTGGTCGTAGCTTGGCTGATACCTTCTGAAGTTGGTAAAGCATTGTAGCCGTTAAATAATGCGATCCAAACTACGCTGAGTGCAAAACATAAACTTTTAATGATGCCATTACCGATGTCTTTGCCCCAAACAACAGCGCTTTGCATTACCGACCAGAAACTACCGCTGTCAACACCTTTCCAGTCAACGCCGACTAAAGAGCCACCCCATATGCCCACAGCAGTAAAGATTAAGGCAAGTAATGGCATTGCAATCATTCCCGCCCAAAAACGAGGGGCAATAACACGCCTTAAAGGATTGACTGCCATCATTTCTAGTCCGGAAAGTTGTTCTGTTGCTTTCATTAAACCGATTTCCGCCGTCAATGCAGAGCCGGCTCGACCAGCGAAAAGCAATGCTGTTACCACTGGCCCAAGTTCACGTAACAGTGATAATGCAACGAGTTGCCCTAAGCTGGTTTCAGCAGAAAAATCGACCAAAATAACATAACCCTGTAAACCAAGTACCATACCGATAAAAAGGCCGGAAAGCACAATAATCAGCAAGGATTGTACGCCTAACACATATAACTGTTTGACAACTAAAGGAAAATTTTTTCTAAACTGAGGGACACCGATTAATGCACCATAAAGCATTAAGGCAGATTTCCCCAACGTGCGCAACCAATGAATGCCACGTTTTCCCATCCACTCAATAATTGTGATTTTCACTGAAATAATTCCTCTTCATAGTTTTGTGCCGGATAGTGGAATTTCACTGGACCATCTGCTTGTCCAGATAAAAATTGAACCACACGTGGATCTTGGCTCTGCCGTAGTTGTTGAGGCATACCTTCCGCAATAATTTTTTGTTCCGCCACGATATAAGCATAATCGGCGATACTTAAAACTTCTGTGACATCGTGCGAAATAACAATAGAAGTTAGATTCAAGGTTTGATTTAATTTTTTGATTAAATCAACAATCACCCCCATACTGATTGGATCCTGCCCGGTGAAAGGTTCATCATACATAATTAAATCTGGATCTAACGCAATTGCACGAGCTAGTGCGGCACGACGAGCCATTCCGCCCGATAACTCATTCGGCATCAAATTTGCTGCGCCGCGCAAACCGACAGTTTCTAATTTCATTAACACCATTTTGCGAATAATGCTTTCCGGCAGTTTGGTATGTTCGCGAATAGGAAAAGCCACATTCTCAAAGGTGGTCATATCGGTAAATAACGCACTTGACTGGAACAACATTCCCATCCGTTCCCGCACCTTATAAAGGGCTTTGCTGGATAAATTACAAATATCTTGACCATCAAACAGAATTTGACCTTGCTCCGGAATTAATTGACCGCCGATGAGTTTCAATAAAGTGGTTTTACCGATTCCGGAAGGCCCCATAATCGCGGTGATTTTGCCCTGTTCGATCTTTAAATTCAGACCGTTATAAATCGTTCTTTCACCGCGTTTGAAAATGAGATCTTTCACTTCGATAAGAATATCTTGCATCTGTTTTGCCTTATGTTCTTGATCGTAAAGCCGCTATTTTAACAGAAGAAAGCGTTTTGTTGAAAAATAACTCATTAATAACGATTTTATGCTATTATTTTGCGGCTAAAATTTTTACTGAAAAAGGTATTTTGTTTATGTCCATTCGTTGGAATATTTTACTTGCGGTGATTGTGTTTGCTTTGTTGGCGTGGCTTTATTCGCTACAGCATAATAATGTGCCAACCCTAGTGAAAGATGATTCCGCACCAGAATATATCGCCAAACAGATGACAACAACAGTATTCGGTCCGACAGGATCAATCCAATATCAGGCGCAATCCAGTAATGTCGATTATTTTAATAATGATAAGACCGTATTCAGTCAGCCGATTCTGTATGTTTATGATGAAAATCAGATAAAAACTTGGCGTTTACAGGCGGATACCGCCACATTGACGGATAAGGATAAATTGACTTTGCGGGGCAATGTGAAATTGCAAAGTTTAGTTGAAACTTCAAAGTTGCAGACGATTGATGCAGAGCGGGCGTTTGTCAATTTAACGACACAGGATATAACATCTGATACAATGGTGACCTTGACCGGGCTGAATTTTACCAGTCAAGGAAAAGCATTGGATGGCAATTTGAGAAAAGAATCCGCAACATTAAAAGAACAGGTTAAAACATATTATGAAATCCAAAAAAATTAATTTTGCTTTTGCGTTACTCGCTTTATTTGTCAGCTATTCGGCAAATGCGTTGACCGGTGATTCAGAACAGCCGATTAACATCGAGTCGGATAATCAGTCGTTAGATTTAACCAATAATGTTGTGACTTTCAATACCAATGTGGTGATTACGCAAGGCAGTGTCAAAATTAATGCCGATAAAGTGGTGATTACACGCCCGAACGAGAAAGAGAAAGCCGATAATAAAAAAGAGACGGTGGATGCTTACGGTAAACCGGTGAAATTCCAACAGAAATTGGATAACGGCAAAATGGTTTACGGCAATGCGGACAAAGTCCATTATGATTTAGGCAAAGAGTTTTTAACACTTATCGATAATGCACAGTTGAAGCAAGAAGATAGCCGTATTAATGGCGATATCATCACTTATGATGTGAAAAAACAACAGTTGAAAGCGAATGGTAACGGTAATTCTCGTGTGAAAACCATTTTGATTCCAAACCAATTAAAATCGAATTAGAGCATATTTATGTCAGTTTTATCTGCTGAACAGTTAAGTAAAAGTTATAAAGGTCGTCCGGTGGTTAATGGTGTCAGTTTAACGATTAATTCCGGTGAAATTGTTGGATTGCTTGGGCCGAACGGTGCCGGTAAAACAACAACTTTTTATATGGTGGTGGGGTTGATTAGCCACGATCAAGGCAAGATCACCATTGATAATCAAGATATCAGCCGTCTGCCGATGCATCAGCGTGCCAAGCAGGGCATTGGTTATTTGCCTCAGGAAGCTTCCATTTTCCGCCGTTTATCTGTGTATGACAATTTGATGGCAGTGCTGGAAATTCGTAAGGATTTAAGTAAAGAACAGCGTGTTGATGAATTGGAACGCCTGTTGGAAGAGTTTCATATTACCCATATTAAAGACAATATCGGTCAATCATTATCCGGAGGTGAACGCCGTCGGGTTGAGATTGCGCGTGCATTGGCAGCAAATCCGAAATTTATTTTGTTGGATGAGCCTTTTGCCGGGGTTGACCCGATTTCCGTATTGGATATTAAAAATATTATCAAAGGGTTGCGTGATCGTGGTTTGGGGGTGCTGATCACCGACCACAATGTGCGTGAAACCTTGGATGTTTGCGAACGAGCTTATATTGTGAGCGCAGGCACGATGATTGCCGATGGCACGCCGCAGCAGGTGTTGGCGGATGAGCACGTCAAACGCGTTTATCTGGGCGAACATTTTAAACTGTAACAAGTGGCTGAAATATGAAAATCACTGATTTTTTACAACCGCAAAATATTCGTACCGGTTTGCTCTGTTCAAGTAAGAAGCGAGCATTCGAGCTGATTTGCAGTTTAATCTCACCACAAACGGAAGAGAGCGAAATCACCTGTTTTGAAGCGTTGTTTAATCGAGAAAAAATGGGCAATACCGGCATCAATAACGGCATTGCCATTCCGCACGCAAAATTAGCGGTGGGTGATAAACCGGTGGCAGTGTTTTTGCAGTTGGATACACCAATAAAATATGAATCAGCCGATCATCGTGATGTTGATTTAATCTTCGCAATTCTGATTCCGGAAACCTGTTGTTCAAGCTGTTCGGCGTTATTGCCTTATTTAGCGGAATGTTTTTCAGATAAGAATCTGTGTAAGCAATTACGTTTGGCAAAAAATCCGGAAGAAGTATGGTCTATTTTTGTTGCTTTTGATCATTCGGAACATCAGGATGATCAGGTGGAACAGGTGGAAGAAATCAAGGAAAGCGAGCAAACTAGATAAATAGCTTTTCGTTGAGTGTGGGGGATCGATTTATGGAACTTGTGATTATTAGCGGTCGTTCTGGGGCAGGGAAATCCGTTGCATTAAAAGCGCTTGAGGATATCGGTTATTACTGTATTGATAATTTGCCGTTGTTTCTTATTCCCCAATTGATTGAGAAATTAGGTAGTGGACAGCAGACAGTTGCGATTAGTGTTGATATTCGTAATATTCCGCTGGATGCAAAGGAACTGGAATCGATTTTGGAACAACTGCCGCACTCCTGTAATACGAAAATTATCTATCTTGATGCAGATCGTAACAGTTTGATTCGCCGTTATAGTGATACGCGCCGTTTACATCCATTGTCTAAAGAGAATCTCTCGTTGGAAGGATCGATTGATTTGGAAAAAGAGCGGCTTGAGCCACTGTTCCAGCACGCTAATTTTATTATCGATACCACCAATCTTTCCACTCACCAGTTGGCGGAAAAATTACGTGAATTTGTGCGCGGTAATGCCGATAAAGAGTTGCAAATCATCATTAAATCGTTTGGTTTTAAGTATGGAATTCCACAAGATGCGGATTATATTTTTGATGTGCGCTTTTTGCCGAATCCGCATTGGGAACCGAAATTGCGCCCTTTAACCGGTCTGGATCAGCCAATAATCGACTTTCTGCGTCAATATGATGTCGTGCGTGAATTTCTCTATTCCACCTGTAACTATATTGAAACTTGGTTGCCTTTATTGGAACAGAATAACCGCAGTTATTTGACGATTTGTATCGGCTGCACCGGCGGTAAACATCGTTCCGTTTATATTGCGCAACAGTTAGCGGAATACTTTAAAGCGAAAGGAAAAAATATTAAAATTCAGCACAACTCCTTGATTCGTCAAGAACATAAAAACAGTACAAATTAACTCCTCAATTTTGCGAATGTGTAGCTCAGCTGGATAGAGCAATCCCCTCCTAAGGGATAGGTCGGCGGTTCGAACCCGCCCACGTTCGCCATTTTTAGGTTTTCCAACGTTCGCCAACGTTCTTTAGTGCTGCTAAATCTTTTTAAAAACAAGTATTTATCTTCTTTTTATGTGTTTTAGCGGTTTTTTATGATTGCTTATAAATTTGTTTTTTAACTCCCCATTTAACTCCCCACGTTAGATGGATAATTTTTGGGGAGTTAAATTTCCGTTATCTTTCATAAAAAAGAGGCTAAAGACGATGAGCAGAATAGTAAAACCATTAACCAATACCGCTATTCAAAACTTAAAACCAACAAATAAAGAGTACACAAAATCAGACGGAAACGGGCTTTATATAAGAGTTCGTTCAAATGGATCTAAATATTGGTATTTTTCCTATAAGTTTTTAAATCGTTCAAGAAAGATCAGTTTGGGTGAATATCCGTTTTTATCTTTAGCGGCAGCTAGAGAGTTGGCACAGACCTATAAAAGCCTTTTATTGAGAAATATTGATCCGGTTGAATATTTGCAGGAACAGAAAAATAAATTGCTGTATGAAAACATTACATTGTCGGAAATGGCGAAAAAATGGAAGGATAAGAGAATAAGTCAAAAGAAATTTAAAATAGAAACTATTAACGAAGCCTATAGGCGAATTGAGATCCATATTTTGCCGGTTATTGGCAATTTACCGATAAAGGACGTGTCAATATCTTCTGTTATGCCGGCGTTGGAAGCATTAAAGAATACTAATACACTTTATAAAATTAATGTTTCGTTAAGGCAAATATTGCAGATGGCAGAGGATGAAGATTTGATTAATAAAAATCCTTTGCGTAGATTGCACGAAGAATTTAACTATATTCCTCCAGAACACCAGCCCACAATAGCTCCGCATAAATTACCCAGTTTATTTAGAGCGTTGAATAATGCCAATATTCAACGCCCTACAGCATTGTTGATTGAATGGCAATTATTAACAATGTTACGACCGGCGGAAGCGGTAAGTGTTGAATGGTCAGAGATAGATTTTGAAAATGATGCGGTTCATATTCCAGCTGAAAAAATGAAAGGCAGGAAGCGAGCGCATAGCGTTCCGTTATCTAAGCAGGCACTTTATATTTTAAAGCAGATGAGGCAATTTACAGGCAATAGAAAACATATATTTGCTAGCTATTCCGCACCTTATGACAAGCCAATGAGCACGCAGTCCGCAAATGTAGCGTTAAAAAGGATGGGATTTAAAGGGATATTGGTTTCGCACGGCTTGCGGTCGATTGCTAGTACTTATTTGCACGAGTTGGATCGATTTTCTTCAGAAGCGATAGAATTGTGTTTGGCGCACGAGAACAAAGGGAAGGTTCGCGCGGCATATGATAGATCCAGAAAATGGAAAGCGAGAAAAGAGATAATGCAAGAGTGGGGGGATTATGTGGAAAGTTGCAAAATTGAAGCTATTAAAGCGTTATAGCTGATTTTATAGGGCCGCACTACTTTTGGTGCGGTTCTTTTGTGGTATGGCTGAAGCTGATGCGCATTACAAATTGATGTTTACATTGTTCGTTTGTGCAAAAGAATTCTATTTCAGATAAATCCTGATTGATTGCTTTAACGTTTAATATTTTCGCTTTGCTTTGGCATACAGTGCATTTATGAGTCAGTGTTCTAGGCATTGGGCCCCCCTATTAACTGAAATGATTTTTTTAGCAATTGTTATCACGTAAATTTAAAAAAATCTGTTATATAACAATAACTTATTTTGTGGTTGCTAATTTTATCACTTTTTCATAACTGAAAAATACTGAAATTAACTGTAATTTTTTCAGTTAAGAAAACAGGAAAAAAAGAGGATATTTTCTTTATTTTCAATAGATTAGAAATTTTTAACGCTGAAACTTAACTGAAAAAATACAAAAATTTATTATAAAAAACGAGGGTGAGCGAGTGAATTTTTCGTGACGTGCGTTTTTCCGTGAAATTTTATCTATATGTCTATTTATTGAACTACTAACGCTAATAATATCATTCTTTTTATGTGATGAGGCTTATCACATTATCAATATATTTCTATTTTTATATAACGAGACTAATATTTTTATATTCTATGAAGTTGAATAGAGTTATATAGCGTTAAATTTCAAGGAATATAAAATGGGTAATGATAAAGAAAGGTTTATCAGATTAAATGAAGTGATAAAAAAAACAGGATTGAGCAAAGGAACAATTTATAAATATATGAAAGATGGATCATTCCCGAGCAATATCCCTATATCTGATAAAGTTGTTGTATGGCTTGAAAGCGAAGTTGACCAATGGATCAATAGTAAAATTAATGAGTATAAAACAAGGAGACAAAATGCTATTAGATAGACTTAGAAAAGATGAACAATTCAAAGAATTGTTAGCGACAGTTAAACAGAAAGAAACATTTTTTTATCAGATACAAGATAAAATAGTGGATATACAAAAAACCATAGACAGAAATAAAAATATAATAAAAGCTTTGGATTCAGACAGTGAAGAACTACAACAGCAAATAAATGATATTACTATGAGCGGTGATGTTATTTCTTCCGTTTCTAAAATTGATGAGTTTACAGATTCAATGGTAATAAACGAAAAAAAACAAAATGCTTTCAAATTTGCAAATAGCAAGCTGGAGAAGAAAAAAGAATATTTATTACTTACCGATTATAAAAAAGCTGATGATGATATTAGGTTGGCTTATAGTAAATTATATGAATATGGTAGAGAATGGATAGCTAAAAATATTTTTTCAAGTGAAATAATGGAAGATTTTAATATATTTTTTAGTTTCTTTTGCAATCCATATACACCATTTAGATTTAAAAATAGCGAGGAAATGAAAAAAGGTTTTATTAGTAAAATCAATGAGTTGTTAGTAGATAGGATTGAATTAGCCCCAGTTATTGAATTAACAGGATATAATAAACTTTTTGAAATTAAAACTAGCGTCTTTAATAGAGAAAATAAAATAAATGAGTTAAAAGAAGCTTTGTAATTAAAGCAGTAAAAAGCAGATAAAAGCAACTTTAATATATAAAAGTTGCTAAAAGCAAATAAAAGCTGCTTTAAGATAGTTTTGTAACAAAAATAATTTGAACCGCACCTTGAGTGCGGTTTTTTATTCATAAAAAACGATAAAAACCATATTGAACTAATATAAACTATAGATTAAAATACCGTTACTTTTACAGAGTGTGGTGAATGATTATGGGAACAGATATTCTAAGAAAGAACATTGATGAAACATACCAGCTTTATAGAGAAAAGGAAATTAACAAGGTTATCAGAGAACCCGAAAAAAATGTTGCTTGTAATGAATTAGGCACGCAAAAAGAAGAAACCTATAAACAAATAATAAAAGGTCTGATTTGTCTTGCTAATCCTAATTTTGAATATCCTTTAAAGCGAAAAAAGATGCTGAAAGCGGACAATAGTTACAATTGCAACGCAATAGCAGATAAAATTGTTTCAGTGACTGAGAAACTTAGGAATGAAGGGAAGATTATAAATAATACCAGAGGAAACACTACTATCAGAACACATATTAATGACATTATTAAAGAATTAAATCATAAATAATAATAACAGATTATAGAAAGGCTTAAGTCGGCAGACTTAAGCCTTTTTTATTTGTGTTTTAAATTGTTATAGAACAATAATTTAAAAATTAATTTTGTCAGATTTAAAAAATTTTTGCCAATTTGACAAATTTCATTTTGTCCGCTTTATAAAATCCGCTTGCAATCATTCAAGAACGTTGGCGAACGTTAGAAGATGCAAAAAATTTTTTATAGATAAACAACACAGGCGGAGAAGTTATGAAAAACAGAGCGAAAATTAATCAGATTATTTCAGAAATTTTTAATGATTACAGCAGCCAACCTATATCCAGCATTTATGAGCATTTAGAAACAGGAAAACAGGGTGGAATTGAGTTTATCAAAACTCTATTTTCTAAATCAGACTTTTTTAATCAAATTAATCTTGTTTTAGCGAATAACTTACAAGGAAATAAATTTAAAGGAGTCATAACAAGCCCAGCAACAGGAAGAAGAGAGGCTCGACAAAGCGCAAATTTAGGTTCGGACGGCTTTAAATTTGAATTGCAAGAGGTCGATACTGGTATTGCTTTTAGCTGGAATCATTTAGACAGTCTAGCTGATTTGTATGAGAAAGATTTAAAAAATGAATATCTAGAACGCATTTTATCCACTATCGTTTTTGATATTTTGCAGATTGGCTGGAATGGGAAAAATTCCGCTTTAATGACTGAAAATACAGACTTATCCGATGTTGATAAAGGATGGTTAAAATTATTTGAGGAACAGAAACCGGAAAACATTATCCAACAAGGAAAAGAACAAAATATTATAAAGGTTTTTGGCGAAAATGCGGATTATAAAACATTGTCCGAACTGGCTTTTGCATTAAAAAGCAAGCTATTACCACATCACCAACAAAGAAATGATCTATTTCTTATGATTGGAAGAGATTTAATTTCAAAACAAGAGAATTTATTAATAGATACAAGTAAAGCTATTCACAATGCAGAGCTTGAATCTATTAAATTTCAAAACGTTATAGCCGGTTTACCAGTTATCACTCCGCCGAATTTTCCGGCAAAAGGCGCAGCAATTACAACATTATCTAATTTAAGTTTCTATATTGATCCAATAAGTTGCAGATTTTCAATAAAAAATGATGAAGAGAAGAAGCAGCTTGTTTATCGTTTTTATCGCAGACAATGCTATGTTGTTGAGGATTTAAATTTAATGGCAGCAGTAAATGAAAAAAATATTATTTTAAGTTAGCCGGAGGAAAAATGGAAACAAAGTTATTAACAATGAAAGAAGTCACGAAGATTGGTATTGGCAGCAAATCAACAATTTATAAATTATTAAAAAATGGCGATTTTCCAAAACCGATTAAATATGGTCGCTATAACAGATGGTCGCTATCTGATATTCAAGATTGGATCGCAAAAAATAACCCGAATAAGTCAATTAATTAAAGGCGGAAAGTATGAATACAGCAAAAGAGCTATTAACGGCATTCAATAAATTGCCTATTAAAGAGCAAGTTAGCTTTGTCAGAATGATGGCTAAGAAAGAGGAAGAAAATGCGCAATATTTCAACGCTGCTAAAACAGGAGCGCAGAAATTAAGCGATGAACAGCGAAATAATAAAAAAATAAATTTTGCAGTTTAAGTAGGAGAGGGGAAGTGAAGCGGTTAAAAGGTTTATTGATTAAATGCCCTATATGCGGAAATGGTTTAAACATCAGGGACTCTCAAAGACCGAGCGCTTGCTTGACTCAAGCGAGCGTTTATTGCGCTGATTGTCATTTAAAAGGCGTGATTAATGCGGAACTTTCGCAAATTCAATTGGCTGAATTCCATTCAGTGGCAGACAACCACCAATGGCAACAGGATGAAGAAATAAAAAAACGATTATTAAAAAAAAGCGCAATCACCAAAAACCGTTGATGATTGCACTGTTACTTTTATCCTTTTTAACTTGTATGGTTGTTGTTTGAACGAACAACGGATTTAATTATATGATAAATAACAAAAAAAGCTACTGTTTTGCTTTAAAAACAGAAAATAATATTAATTTATACTTGACAAAAAAATATAAACCACGTTATTTTACGAACGCTTTCGCAAAATCGAAAGCCAGCCGTGACAAGCTGAATATTTTACAGGCGAACAGCACGCCAAAACGTGCTTTTTTTGTTCGTAGATTTCACACACCCCAAGAAAACCGCCTAGCGGTAATTCAATCTATGATGGCGTGTAGTGGGCAACCCTCTGCGGTTGGCTGCTTTCCTGTAAAGGCAGTTTGTCACCCTGCTACACGCTATCGCCAATCCGTGACAAGTTTAGCGATAGCCCTTGAACAATTATTTACAGGACTATTAGCAATGATCTACAAATTCTTATTGCTAGGCACACGCCTACACGTTTCAACCTATGCCAACAGCGAGGCAAAAGCACGCCAATTTTTAAATTTACCCCGTGATAAAGCTATTTTTATCGCAAGAATTAAGGGGGGAAATTATGCGTAATTTAGCCTTGACAAACTCACCTAAACCAGCTTACACTTGCCACGCTTTCGCAAAATCGAAAGCCAGCCGTGAGAAGCTGAATATACCAGAGGCGAACAGCACGCCAACCCGTGCTTTTTTTGTTCGTAATTTTCGCACACCTAAAGAACGCCAATTTAAGGCGTGTTCATCAATGGTAGAGCGTAATAGGCACGCTTTAAGCGTGGCTAGTGTTCCTTTGGTGCTAGTTTCTCACCCTGTTACGTTCTACCGCCCGACTGTGAGAAGTCTAGCGGTAGTCTTTGAAAAATTACCCAAAGGACTATTAGCAATGATCTATCAATTCAAAGCCGTGAGCCGTTTTGACTTACGCAACACCCAAAAACCAATCTCACTATTCCCACGTTATACGCTGAAAATTAACGCCGAAACGTTAAGTCAGGCAGTTGCAAAAGTTAGCCCATTTTTTGTTGTGTTAAATGTATATAACACCGGCAAGAATGGCATTAATACTTTCCACAAATTGGCTAAATAAGGCGGTAATTATGATCACTGAAAAAATTACATTAGCCAATGGCGCAGTTATTGAATTTTTCGCACCCGATTTGGAACAAATGCGCAATTTATTTCCTGATTATGACCAATTCAGAGCAATGAAAGAAGAACGCAAGCGAAAACGAGAAATAGCCAATAAAAGAAAAAGACAGTTGCAACAACAGAAACAAGCAAGAAGAAAAGCGAGGGGGAGATGATGGATACACAAAATAATTTTAAAGATCTTTATAACTTATCAGAAGAAGTAGCGACAAGCCTTTCAGTGATAAAAGACGTTTTAATGTTGGCTGAAGAAATTATTATTTACGACCCCAAAAATGCAACAGGAAAAATACAGTCATTGCTGATGTCGCAAGCACCCTATATGGAAAAAGCGGAGGCTATGTGCAGTGATTTAGTTAAGAGTTTATACAGTTTAGCTAATCAAAATAAATAATATTTAACAAGGCGTTGTTGTTCTGTTTCAGAGCAACAACGCTATTTTTTAAAGAAGGTATTATGATGAACGGAAAACTAAAAAAAGCCCCTTTTTTAAAAGATCAACCGAATGCACCGCTTAATGAAATGATCATTTTAGCCGGTAGTGAAGCGTGGCAAGCGTGGGGAAATGGAAACGGGCAATATTGGCATTTATTAACGGAACGAATAAGAAGCGATTACAAGCAAAAGCCAGTGATTTTAGGTTATGACCAATTGCAAGATTTGAGGCTTTTTAGAATTGCGCCGGAAAATCAAAAAGCGATCCGTATCGTTCAATATGGCACGTTAAGCAGTGATCAAATTGATAGTATTTGCATTAACTTAGCCAAGCACACCGAAGCGGACAGCGTGTTGTTATGCAACAATGTAGGCGAATTAGAACAAGACTTAAGCGGTTATATCAAAAGAATTAGAGAGGGCGACAGCGTAGCGGAAACCGTGCAAAAAATGACAATGCCGGAAATTGAAGATAAAACGTTGCCTTATATTGAATATCGAGATGGCAAGTTAAGCGGTTTATATTATGTTGTTCCTAAAACAGATAAAGAAGGCGATATTATCAACGAAAAAGCGACGTGGCTTTGTGATAATCTTGCTATTGTTGGACGTGGTATCAATCAAAATAACCATTTTTACTATATATTTGAATGGAAGCACGCACTAAATAAAACCATTGTTAGGGAAGCTATTCCAGCAGCTGATTTAGGTAAGGCGCAAGCGTGGGATCATTTTAAAAATAACGGTTTGAGAATGTCCGCTTGTGAACAGTTAAAGCAGCTTGTTGATTATTTTCACGCCAAAGGCGAATGCACTCAAAATTGGATTGTAACCAATATGACCGGATGGCAAGGCGGTGCTTATTTATTACCGAATGGCGAGATTATAGGCAACCCAAGCCAGCCAATCGCATTCACAGCTAAAAGCGCAAGCAAGCACGGCTACAGCACCGCCGGCACGTTGGAAAGTTGGCAAAATGAAATAGGGCGTTATGTTGTAGGCAATGCCACGATGATGTTAGGCGTTGCCACCGCGTTGGCGAGTCCTCTTCTAAATTTACTTAACGCCGAGCCGTTTGGCGTTCACCTTTACAACCAATCAAGCAAAGGCAAAACAACCACCCTAAATATTGCCAATAGCGTTTATGGCAACCCGAAAGAAATTATTTTAACGTGGAACACCACACCGCAAGGCATTAACAACGAAGCAACCGCACGGAATGATGGATTTATCACGCTTGACGAGTTAGGGCAAGCCAAGCGATTTTATGAAGTTGAAAATATCGCTTATTCACTGTTTAATGGCAGCGGACGCATTCAAGGAATGAAAGAGGGCGGAAACCAAGAGATCAACCGCTGGAAAATCACCGCTTTATCAACCGGCGAAAAAGACCTAGAAACTTACCTGCAAAGCAAAGGTATAGCTATCAACGCCGGTCAATTGGTGCGCTTGCTCAATATTCCTATTTCAGAGCCGGCGCAATTAGGCGAATTCACTAACCAAAAAGCACACGCCGACCACCTCAATGAAATGGCGTTAAAAAATTATGGCGTGATAGGGCGCAAATGGATCGCTTTTTTAACAGAGAATAAAGCGTTAGTAGCGGAAACTTATAAAGCCTATAATCAACAATGGCTTAACAGATTGCCAGAAGAAGCCAGCTCACAAGTGCAAAGAGTTGCCAGCCGTTTTGCTATTTTAGAAACCGCCTTGCAATTAGCCGCTAATTTGACGTTATGGAACGAAAAACAGAACAGCGAAGCATTAATAAAATGTTTTAATGATTGGCTTTCTGATTTTGGCACGAATAACCGAGAAAAGACGGTTATTCCTGAACAGTTGCTAGGCTGGATTTTTGAAAACAGAGATAGCCGATTTATTGAATATCCATTTAAACCGATAGAAAGCCCAATCAAGAACACCGCAGGTTATAGAATATTGGCAAGGCAAAACACAGAGGAACAGGAACATTTTTATATTTATCCAAAAGCCTTTAAGGAAGCGTTAGGCGAATATCCGTTAAAAATCGCTTGCCCTATTTTGGCTGATGTTGGAATGTTGGCTAGGGGAAACGAGAAAGACCGAGAATATTTAGTTAGATTGCCAAAGCATTTGGACGAGCGAAGGCCGAGAGTTTATCTAGTTTATCCGGTAGAAGTCGAGGAACAAGAAACGCCACAAAATGAAACAAATAATTAACATATCAAGAGCCGGCAAAAATAGCCGGCTTTTTTATTGGCAGAACATCAAAAATTTTTCCTCAAGATGATAAATATATATGGTACATATGGGACAATTGGGACAGATATAAATATATATAATAATATCAATAATTTATAATTTTTATTAAGTCCCAAAAGTTTTTAATTTGTCCCAAGTTGCCCAAATTAAAAATTAACTAAAAATAGTGTCCCTTAAAATTTCCCTATTCTGCCCATATAGGATGGGACAAAAAAATGACTTTAACTAATTGATTATAAATATCTTTTTTTTCGTGTCCCATTTGCCCAGCGTCCCAGCCGTTTTACACTCACCCAGCCGGAAACACTCACGCAAGCAAAAACGCCAACATATCAACAGCACAAAAAAAGAAACATTTTTTTAACAAAAATAAATTTTTTGGCTGATATACATATTTTTTCTTTTTTGATAGGATCGCTCAATCAAAGGGGGCGTTATTACTCCCCATTTAACTACCCAATACATTTAGAGTTGATGAATAAAGCGAATAAAATCAATAAGTTATCATTAAAGATTGAAGTTGCCCACGTTCGCCATTTTATTAATTTATCCAATTAAATCAAATAGTTATGTCTAATGAAGATCAGAAGTTTATGCAATATGCGCTAGCATTGGCGGATAAAGCGGCGATGATGGGAGAGATTCCTGTCGGTGCAGTGCTGGTGGATGAGCAGGGTAATATTGTGGCAGAAGGCTGGAATCAATCGATCACTTTATCCGACCCGACTGCCCACGCCGAGATTATGGCTTTACGCCAAGCAGGGCAGAAATTGCAGAATTATCGGCTATTGAATTTAACACTTTATGTAACGCTGGAGCCTTGCCCAATGTGTGCCGGTGCTATTTTACATAGCCGCATTAAACGCTTGGTGTTTGGTGCAAGCGACTATAAAACCGGAGCCATCGGTTCACGTTTTCATCTGTTTGAAGATTATCGAATGAATCACATTGTGGAAATTACTGCCGGCGTGTTGGCAGAGGAGTGTAGTGCCAAAATCAGTCAATTCTTTCAAAAAAGGCGAGCTGAACAGAAACAGGCAAAACAAACTAAAGCCTATGTCATATAACAAATTATTATTAATATCCTTACTACTCATATGTGAATTATGATTTATAATGTACAGCCTGAAATTTTAACTTTTCGTATGTAGGTTTGTTTATGTGTCAATTATTGGGAATGAATTGTAATACACCGACCGATATCGTGTTCTCATTTGAAGGGTTTCGCCGTCGTGCCGGTATTACCGATTGCCATTCAGATGGCTTCGGCATTGCGTTTTTTGAAGGCAAAGGTGTGCGCGTTTTCCGTGATGATAAACCTTGCAGCTCTTCACCGATTGCTGATTGCGTGAAGCAATATCATATCAAGTCACTCAATGTGATTGCACATATTCGTAAGGCGACACAGGGCAATGTAAATCTAGAGAATACTCATCCGTTTATGCGTGAAATTTGGGGTGAAAATTGGGTGTTTGCCCATAATGGTAATTTAACCACATTGCCTGATTTATCCGATTGCCGAGCACAACCTATCGGCACCACTGATTCCGAAGCGGCGTTTTGCTATATGACCGAGTTTTTAAAACGTCGTTATTTGCGTAAACCGGGCGAAGATGAAATTTTTGATGCTGTTTACGAAGTTAGTCAAGAGTTGTCAAAACTGGGTACATTTAATTTTATTTTATCCAATGGGCAGTTTATGATTGCGCATTGTTCAACATTTTTGCACTATCTAACACGTAAAGCACCGTTCGGTAAGGCATTCCGTGTGGATGATGACGGCTTTATTGATTTTAATGATTATGCTAAACCGGGTGATAAAGTGACCATTATCTCAACCCAACCGCTTACCAAAAATGAACATTGGACCAAAATGGCACACGGTGGCTTTGTGATGTTCAAGGATGGGGAAAAGGTGAGGGAAATTGTTGGGGTTGAGCAAGAAATTAAGGATGATGGCACACTTGGTAATATGAAAATTGCTTAAGCGTTGAATTTGTTCCCAATGAAATGTGAAAAGATGGCGTTATATACGCCATCTTTTTTATGCCGGGGAATAGGCATATAGAACAAAATATTAATAAGGATCTAACCCTAATACTTTACGACCGTTGGTGCTGGCGATGTCGACCATCTGCTCTAAATGAGGGAAACGGCAGCCGGCTGTTAAAAGGCTAAGCTCCTGCCACATATCGCCTTCGCATAACGGCACCATATAGTCACAGATATTATCCGTACCGATTGCAACCGTAATCCCTTCCGGAATCATTTCATCTGCCGGCGTTAAGGCATTATGGAACGGCATCAAATCCTCTTTACGGTTGCTGTCAATCCACGCCATTGGGCAAGCGATAATCATCATTTTCGCCTGACGCATCTTTTCATACAGTTTATAACGATATTCACGAGAGTGCGCACCGATAGAAATGCCGTGAATCGCCACAACACGCCCTTCCATTCCGTGTTCAATCGATTTATCACATAACTGTTCGGTTTCTTTCTCTTCCGGCGTATTAAATTGGTCAACGTGGACGTGCAACATTTTCCCCAAGGATTTCGCTTTATCCATCAGAATATCCATTGCTTCCAAACCTTTACCGTATTCCAACTCATCACGGTAAGGTAAGCCACCGATAATATCGACCATTTCAGAACCTAAATCGAACCAATGTTTTGCCACCGGATCGATGACGCCTTTCAGTGTTTGATTGGCGAATTTCAATTCAATGTCATTTTTATAGACTTCTCTTGCTTTGTGCGCTGCGATAATGGCGCGATCTTCACAGATAGGATCGATATCTACGAATGTGCCGAAAGCGGTAACGCCTTGCGAAATCATTAACTCGATGGCTTGGCTGAAGCGGGCGTAATAATCTTCAACGCTGGAATTACGTTTCACCTCATCCACCAAATCCCATTTTTGTTGCAGATTGCTGTTGTGATAAATATGCATTTTTTCTGGGGTCATTGTGAATGCGCGGTCTGCGTGAGCATGAGAATTTACCCAACCGCCTTTTTTGATAATTTCGTCACGCACATAGGCTTTAAAAGTACGAATATGGTTCATTGTGTTTGCTCCAGTGTTGATTTATTGGTTGAATGAGTGAAACCTGAATCGCAAGCAAAAAAAAATCCTCAATAAATGAGGATTTTAAAAATAAATAACAAACAACAATGGACTTAATTTTACCACTTGTTGATAAGCTGAGTTTGCCACGCTGTTTGTTTGATAAACTTGCATTTTTGGTTCCAGTCTATAAGCACTGGGGCGGCAGTATAAAGAGTATTCATTGAAAACTCAACCACTTTTCATTAATTATTTTTACGCCAAAATGCCTTGCAAGAAAATTGCAAAGATTATCAATGGAATAACGATACCTAATAACAGCCGTAATAGCGTTGTCCAAATGGTATCGGTAGCACAAATTTGCGCTCTGATTTTATCCCAACGCCACCAAGCAACGAACAGCGTTAACAAAATTTCACCCAACGGCATCAATAGATTCTGTGTCGATTTATCCAAGGCGTCAAAAATATTGTAACCGAAGATTTTGTATTCGCTCCAAGCCCCCAAAGAGAGGGAAGCACCGATACCGAGCAAGAAAAATAGCACGAATGAAATAACACCGGCTTTAAGACGATGTAATTTAAATTCATCAATCAGAAAACTGACTAACACTTCAAGCAAAGAGATCGAAGAGGTTAATGCTGCGACTAACAATAAGGCGAAAAACAGCATTGCCAATAGATGCCCGAACGGCATACTGGCGAAGACTGCCGGCATTGTGATAAAGGTTAAGCCGGGACCGGCACCGGGTTCAAAGCCGAAAGCAAAAACTGCCGGTAACACCATTAAACCGGAAAGAACACAGGTTAATAATGTAAGCAGAATCACCCAGACGGATGAGCTGACCAATTTCGCCTCAGGGCCGACATACGAACCGTAGGTAATCATAATGCCAATGCCTAAAGACAAAGAGAAAAATGCCAAACCAAGTGCTTCTAACCAGGTTTTACCATCAATTTTGCCGAAATCCGGCAGTAAAAAGAATTTAATGCCTTCGATTGCTCCCGGCAGTGAAACGGCACGACCGATTAAAACCAACATTAAAATCAACAGGATTGGCATTAAATATTTAGAGATGCGTTCAATCCCTTTTTCCACGCCTGAAACGACGGTAAACAGAGTGAGGAAACCGAAAATAAAGTGGTAAATAAGCGGTTGCCAAGGATCGGTGATAAAAGAAGAGAACAAATTGCCATTGATGGTGGGATCGGTGGAGCCGGCAATGCTTCCGGTCATTGATTTCACCAAATAAGCGACCGTCCAACCGCCGACCACGCTATAAAAAGAGAGAATAAAAAAGGCAACCAATACGCCCATAATGCCGATAATGGACCATTTGTTATTGCCTAATTTGCGGAATGCACCGATTGGCCCTAAGTGTGTGGCTCGACCGATCGCCATTTCGGTAGCCATCAGAATTAAGCCTAAAGTCAGACTGATAAAAAGATAAATTAACAAGAATGCGCCGCCGCCTTGTGTGGCGGTAACATAAGGGAATTTCCACACTGCGCCTAAGCCGATGGCAGAACCGGCGGATGCCAAAATAAAGCCAAGGCGTGACCCCCATTGTGAACGAGCCATAAAATAATCCTCAAATGAAATAAAAAATTTGTATAAAAAGTAATGCCAATAAGTTGAACTGGAATAAGATTTAAACGGTTTATCAAAAAATCACGCTCCAACCTTGCGGCGGAGCGAGAATAGCGATAAAGTCCGTTATTATTGACAATTTGCGGCACATTATACCCGATAACGTTTTAATTAAAACCCAAATGAAAGACAGCACGTTAATCAACCTTTTTCTTGATGAACTTTGGCTAGGCAAAAATTTATCGCAAAATACTATCGCCAGTTATCGTTCGGATCTTAAATTTCTGAGTGAATGGCTGGAAAAGCATCATTTAACCTTGCAACAGGTGCAGTATCTTAATTTGCAGGCGTTTCTTGGTGAACGTTTACAACAAGGCTATAAAGCGACAAGTTATTCACGAATGTTAAGTGCAATGCGGAAACTGTTCCAATATCTGTATCAGGAAAAGTATCGTGAGGATAATCCTTGTTCACTGCTCACTTCACCAAAATTACCGGCACGTTTGCCGAAATATTTAACTGAAAGCCAAGTGACCGATCTGTTAAATACACCGGCAACAGAAAATGCGTTGGAACTGCGTGATAAAGCAATGTTGGAGTTGTTATATGCGACCGGTTTGCGAGTGAGCGAATTGGTTTCTTTAACGACAAATAATATCAATTTGCAGCAAGGTGTGGTGCGGGTTATCGGTAAAGCGGACAAAGAAAGATTAGTGCCGATCGGCGAAGAGGCTAATTATTGGATACAACAATTTATTCTTTATGGTAGAACAGAATTGTTAGGCGGGCAGAGCAGTGATATTTTATTTCCAAGCCGACAGGGTAAATTGATGACACGACAGACATTTTGGTATCGTATTAAACATTATGCTAGTTTAGCAAATATTGATGCAGATAAATTATCGCCGCACGTTTTGCGGCACGCTTTTGCTACACATTTAGTTAATCACGGTGCTGATCTGCGTGTAGTACAGATGTTATTGGGGCATAGTGATCTTTCTACAACGCAAATTTATACACACGTTGCCAAAGAACGCTTAAAACAGTTACATAGCAAATTCCATCCTCGTGGATAAATGACAGGAAAAATTCAAGGTGCGATCAGCGCACCTTGAAACAGAGAGAATTATTTTACAAAACCTACAGCTTGGTAAACCTTATCCAAGGTTTCTTTTGCTTTTGCTCTTGCTTTTGCTGCACCTTCGTGCAAGATATTATTTAATAATGTTTCATCATTGCGGAAATGGTAATAACGTTCTTGTAATTGAGTTAACATTGCGCTTACTTCATCTGCAACTGCACCTTTTAGATGACCATACATTTTGCCTTCAAATTCAGATTCCAATTCTGGAATGGACTTTTCAGTAATCGCCGAGAGAATGCTTAATAAATTGGACACGCCCGGTTTATTTTCAACATCAAATTTTACGCGAGGCGGTTCTTCAGAGTCGGTCACTGCACGTTTGATTTTTTTCGCCACCGCTTTCGGATCTTCCAATAAGCCAATCACATTATTGCGATTGTCATCCGATTTTGACATTTTTTTATTCGGATCAAGCAAGGACATCACTCTTGCGCCGGCTTTTGGAATGAAAACTTCTGGAATAGTGAAAATATCGCCATAAAGCGCATTGAAACGTTGCGCAATATCACGTGTGATTTCAAGATGTTGTTTTTGGTCATCGCCGACCGGCACTTGTTTGGCTTGATATAACAAAATATCTGCCGCCATCAAAACCGGATAAGTAAACAAGCCAACGCTGACATTGCCTTCATAGCGTGCGGATTTATCTTTAAATTGTGTCATACGCCCCATTTCGCCGAAATAGGTGTAACAATTTAACACCCACGCTAATTGCGTATGCTCAGGCACGTGAGATTGTACGAAAATTGTGCTTTTATTCGGATCAATACCGCAAGCCAAATAAAGTGCCAGAACATCTAAAGTCGCTTTATGCAAAGCAACCGGATCTTGACGGACAGTAATAGCGTGCAAATCTACCACACAGAATAAACATTCATAATCATCCTGCATTTTAACCCATTGGCGTAAAGCACCGAGATAGTTACCAATCGTCAATTCACCGGAAGGCTGAACGCCGCTAAATACAATAGGTTTACTCATTTTCTTTCCTTCATTCTATTCAACAATAGTTAAAATTTGTGCAAAATCACTAAACACCCAATCAGGATGAGAATTAGCAATCGGAATATTATAGTTGTAACCGTAAGTTAACCCGACCACTGAACAGCCGGCGGCACGAGCAGCTAAAATGTCATTTTTAGAATCACCGACAAATAATAATTCTTTAGGCAAAATCCCGAATTTACCACATAGATAAAATAATGGTGCAGGGTGAGGCTTAATTGCTGGTAATGATTGACCGCCCAATGTTTCGGAGAACAGATGCTCAATACCGAATGCTTTCAACACCGGAATGACGTGTTGGGTCGGTTTGTTGGTGACTACCGCTAGAATAAACCCTTTCTGTTTTAATTGTTCTAAAGTCTGTTTTACATTTGGAAATAACTGACTTTTATTACAAATATTTTCACCGTAATAGTAGTTAAAACGGGATTTAATCTGCATTAACTGCTCAGTATTCGGAGAAAAATTTGCCCATTCCAATGCACGTGCTAATAAAATATCTGCGCCATTACCAATCCAAGTTAACACTAACTCTTCATTGGGTGTTGGTAAATTTAATTCCTTTAATGTATTGCTAACGGCTAAAGCGAGATCCGGTAAACTGTTAACCAATGTTCCATCTAGATCAAAACCGATAGCTTTAAATTGACTCATAGTTTTTCCTTATTATTTATGGGCGTGAGCAAGTTGCTCACGCATTGCTTGAATAACCTGTTGATAATCAGGCTGACCGAAAATTGCCGATCCGGCAACAAACATATCCGCACCGGCACGAGCAATTTCAGCGATGTTATCCACTTTAACACCACCATCTACTTCTAAACGAATATCTCGGTTGCTTGAAGTAATGCGTTGACGGGCTTGACGCAATTTATCTAATGCGTGTGGAATAAAAGATTGTCCGCCGAACCCAGGATTAACTGACATAATTAAAATAATGTCAAGTTTATCCATAACGTGATCTAAATAATGTAACGGTGTGGCTGGATTAAATACTAACCCTGCTTGACAGCCGAGATCTTTGATTAATTGTAATGAGCGATCGATATGTTCACTTGCTTCAGGATGAAATGTGATTGAAGTAGCTCCGGCTTTGGCAAAATCGGGAATTAAACGATCAACCGGCTTCACCATTAAATGCACATCAATAGGAGCGGTAATGCCGTCATCGCGTAAAGCCTGACAAACTGCAGGTCCGAAAGTTAAATTCGGCACATAATGGTTGTCCATCACATCAAAATGGATAACATCAGCTCCGGCAGATAGCACCTTTTTTACATCATCGCCAAGATGAGCAAGATTGGCGGATAAAATGGACGGTGCAATAAGATAAGGTTTCATAATCAGCTCCCAATAGTCAACGCAATAAACGCAAGTAGTGTACTACTTAATCAGTATTTTTAATAGCAGAAGTTTCTAATTGGTACTATTGAAATAATATGGCAGATACAAAAAAGCACGGCATTTGCCGTGCTGATGTTGATTAACTCAAGAGGAGGGAGGGTTATTCAACGGTAAGTTTTTTGCCATCAAAGCTTAATTCCTGTACGGAGGTTAAAGCCTTACCGCCATCAGTTTCACCACCGATGAGTAATACTTTGTTACCGTAAGATACGCTGACGCCATAGCCTGCACCTGCCGGTAAATTGCCGACCACTTTCCATTTGCCTTTATCCAAACTGTAGACTGCGGTTTGATAGGCTTTTTTCAAACCTTGGTGAGCAAAGAGTTTGCCTTCTTTGAACTGTTTGGTTGCGCCTGGGAAGTTAGCACCTCCGGTGACTAAAAGGTGACCGTTGCTATAACCGGCATATGCACCTGCTAAACCGTCTTGTGCTGTGCCTTTTTGCGGTTTAGGTAAGTTAGGTAAATTTTTCCAATCGACAGTGCCGTGTTTATTGAATTTACCTTGCTCTGTTTCTGCTGTTCTTAAGCCCGGTTTGATTTCACCGTTAATTACAGTGAGTACATCGCCGTTTACGGTAACCGCCGCACCGGCACGTCCTGAAAATGGAAGCTGTCCTTCATTACGCCATTTATTGGTTGATGGTTGATAGCTGAAGAATGTGGTATTGAAGAAGTAATCTTGTGGACGTTGATTGAAATAGGCTGCCATTACCGCATCTTTCTTCGCCTGATCATCACCGGCTGCGGTGTAATCTTGGAAGTAACCGTTAAAGATAGAAAGATTTGAACCGCCAATCACATAAACTTTATCACCATAATTTACACCGGTTGCACCAACTAAACCAAGCGGTGAGCGAGTCGGTAATTTGCTCCAAGTGTTGTCTTGCGGATTGTAGCTATAGGCATCATTAACAAGCTGTAATTCACCTTTTTCATTTTTTTGTAAGCCGCCGAAAACATAGAGTTTGCCGTCAACGGCGCTGACCACAGGTTGTGAACGATCACCACCAGGGAATGTAGCAATCTCTTTCCAACCGGCTTTCGCATCTTTCAAATTAAGGGCATAAAACTTATCTGCACCTGAACCTAACCCGACATAAACAGTGTCACCGATTAATGCGCCGCCGCCGCTTTTAATCCCGACCGGAAGATCAGGGTATTGTCCGGCTTGTGCTGCAAAAGCGGCTAATGAAAGACCGGCAACGATCATTGAATGAAGAACGGTTTTTTGTAATTTCATAAGATCACCTCTGAGTTTGTGAATAGACCATTCTAAATACGACACTGAATGGGTTAAAAGATAGACTAATGATAAGACTACTCCATTATATTTGTAAATATGGAGGATACCTTTAATTTTCAGAAGTTTGGACGAGATCACAAAAATAACAAAATGCAGCGCTGTTTTCGCTGCATTTTGTCTAAATTTTAAGCTTTAATGGTGTTTAATTATGCTTTTTTCTTGGTAGGGCGTTGCCAACCTTGGATATGTTTTTGTGGCACACGCGTAATCACCAATTCATTTTCGGCAATATCTTTGGTGATGGTAGAACCGGCACCGATAGTTGCACCATCTGCGACAGAAACCGGAGCAACCAGCTGCACATCGGAACCCACGAAAACGTTATCACCGATCGTGGTTTGGAATTTATTGGCACCGTCATAGTTGCAAGTGATGACACCGGCACCAAGGTTGCAATCTTTACCGATCACGGCATCACCGACATAGGTTAAGTGGTTCACTTTGGAGCCGACACCGACAGTCGCTTTTTTGATTTCCACAAAGTTACCGACGTGAACATTATCCGCCAATACCGCACCCGGACGTAATCGGGAGAATGGTCCGACCTGAGCACCTTTTCCGATCACGGCATCTTCAAAAACGGAATAGGGTTTGATTTCCACATCATCTGCAACTTCAACATTTTTTAGCACGCAACCGGCACCGATTTTGACACGATCGCCGAGTTTAACGTTGCCTTCGATAATGACATTAATATCAATTTCGACATCTTTGCCGTGAATCAACTCGCCACGAAGATCAAAACGGTTCGGATCTGCCAACATCACGCCTTCCAATAAAAGACGTTCCGCATTTTTTTGTTGGTAATAACGTTCCAAGCGGGCTAATTGTAGACGATTGTTGACACCTTCCACTTCCATTGGATCTTGCGGATGAACAGAAACCACTTTGCAACCGTCGTGGTGCGCCATAGCGATAATATCGGTGATGTAATACTCTTTTTGTGCGTTATTATTGGTTAATTGTGATAACCATTTTTTCAGGTTTTTGCCGTCACAAGCGAGCAGACCGGTGTTAATTTCTTGAATTTTTAGCTGTTCAGCGGAGGCATCTTTCTGCTCAACAATGCCGATAATATTGCCGTCCGCCTGATTGTTTTCACGCAAAATACGTCCGTAACCGGTCGGATCGTCCAGTTTAACGGTTAAGAGTGCAATGCCGTTTTCCGGTTTTGCAGCAATTAATTGCTGGATAGTTTCTGCACTGATCAAAGGACCATCACCAAATAACATTACAATGGTTTCATTATCATTAAAATAAGGTGCTGCCTGTTGCATTGCGTGACCGGTGCCGAGTTGTTGTGCCTGCAATACCCAATTTACTTTTTCGTTGGCAAGACGTTGTTGCAGCAATTCTGCACCGTGTCCATAGACTAAATGGATCTGATTGGCTCCAAGTTGGGATACGGTATCAATCACGTGTTTAACCATCGGTTTACCGGCGATAGGGTGCAACACCTTAGGCAAATCAGAGTACATACGAGTGCCTTTACCGGCTGCTAAAATCACGACACTAAATGGAAGAGATGACATAAATTCTCCTTACTGTTCAGAATTATTTTGTTGCGCCATACGCAATGCGGTAGGAACTCGACGTTTACCGATATTTTTACTATCACGATGACGTAATTTTACTTTTTTCTTGCTGGTTTGTTCTTTGGCTTGTTGCCGTTTTTGTTTTAAATGTGCTTTCTTTTTCTTGATGACTTTTTTGATCTCATTCACTTTCGGTGCTTTTGTACGAGGCGCAAGATCGTCAATCACTCTAGCCTTCAGAATTTCGCCGGTGTAACGGCAAATTTTACCAAGCAAGGGATAATCGTGCGCTTCAACAAAAGAGATCGCACAACCTTTTTTACCGGCTCTGGCGGTACGTCCGATACGGTGTAGATAAACATCGGCGTTATAAGGTAGATCAAAATTGAAAACGTGTGATATATCATCAATATCAATACCACGAGCAGCCACATTGGTTGCGACCAAAATTGTTACTACGCCATCACGCAATTTCTCAATTGCATTATTGCGTTGTGTTTGTGCCATTTCACCTTCTAAATAGGTGCTACGGATACCTCGTTTACGCAAAATCTCAGCCAGTTCACGCACTTCTTCACGATGGCGTACGAATACAATACCTCTGCTTACTTTTTCGTCAACAATGACACGAGCCAACAATTTGATTTTGTGTTCTTTGCTGTCGGCGTGGTAATACCATTGTTGAATCTTTTTACGTTCACGGCGGCTCGGTTCTGCATTCACCTCAACCGGATTATCCAATAAACGTTGTGCAAAATTGTTTAACTCTTCGCCTTCAAGTGTGGCGGAGAAGAGCATTGTCTGCTTGCGCCAACGGGTTTCAGCGGCAATACGTTCAGCATCCTGACCGAAGCCCATTTGCAACATTCGATCTGCTTCATCAAAAATTAAGATTTCTACCGCACGACAATCGAAATTTTCTTCCTGAATGTACTGGAGCAAACGTCCGGGCGTAGCTATGACCATATCTTGATTTTTATTGAAAATTTCGCCGTGATTTTGATAAGCGACACCTCCGGTAATGGTGGCGATATTTAAAGAGGTGAATTGTGCTAATTGTCGTGCCTGTTCAGCAACCTGCATTGCTAATTCTCTGGTTGGTGTCAGCACTAAAACTCGTGGCGCACCCGGTTTACGGCGAGGAAAATCTAATAGATGTTGAATTGCCGGTAATAAAAAAGCGATGGTTTTTCCGGTACCAGTTGGTGAAGAGCCTAAAACGTCGTGTCCATCCATTGCCGCAGGAATTGCATCAATTTGGATGGCAGTCGGACGATTTAAGCCTTTTTGGGCTAATGCCTTGAGTAATTGCGGATCAAGATCAAATTCGTCAAAATTAGGAATGGTCATAAAAATTCTCGAAAATAAAAAATCAGCCTCGAATTATAGCGAAATTTTATTAAAATATCGCTATTCAATCCTGATCCGAACGATTTTAACAATGGCAAAATCAGACTGTTTTCAGTTTAAGCAATTTAAAATTTATCATGACCGCAGTGCAATGAAAGTAGGTACAGACGGGGTTCTGCTTGGTGCGTGGGCGGATATTGTCGGTGCAAAACGGATATTAGATTTAGGTTGTGGCACTGGATTAATTGCTTTGATGTTGGCACAAAGAAGTACGGCGGATTGTCAAATTGTCGGCGTGGAAATTGAAGAAAATGCCTATTGTCAGGCAGTCGATAATGTGGCGATTTCGCCGTGGTCGGAGCGAGTTACGATTTATCATCAATCTATGCAGCAATTTTGTCGAGAAATATCACAGCGTTTCGATCTTATTGTAGCAAATCCGCCCTATTTTGAACGTGCTAATCAATGTAGGGATCAATCTAGAGAAACTGCACGTTATATTGGTGATTTATCCCATTTGGATTGGTTGCTTGCCGCTGAAAATTGTCTAAGTATGAGCGGTAAAATACAATTTGTATTACCGTTTCAAGCAGGAATCTTTTTGCAACAGCAATTGTTGGCAACCTCATCAAAACTGTGTTGTACAGAAATTTGTTACGTTATTACCAAAGAGGGAAAAATGCCACAAAGAATGTTTGATCTGACCC